>NZ_JBGQRB010000011.1:0-57647 GCF_045528645.1 Ruoffia sp. FAM 20857 | reverse complement strand
AAAGATGAGAACACAACACAAACTATCGTTGCATAGAGAGACACTTAAACATAGGAATAAAAAAAGAGCCAAGGTGACTGCGTCACCTGGCTCCTCGGTCCACCAACATCAAAAATTCATGAACCATAAAAAACTGTTATACTGTAATTTGATATTTACAGTATAACAGTTTATTTACAGATTGAAAATAATTATTAACCTAAGGCCACATCTAATATCATCATTAGGACAAAACCACCAATTAATGCTAAAGTTGCTTCATCCGTATGGTTAGAGGATTGTGATTCAGGTATTAATTGCTCAACAACCACAAAAATCATTGCTCCAGCTGCGAAGCAAGTGCATAAGGTAATATTTCTTGAACAACTAGAACGGCTGCTGCCCCAATAACAGCTGAAACTGGTTCAACAACCGCTGATAACTGTCCCATTTGAAATGCTTTTCGTTTTGTTCTTCCGTCCGCATATAATGGTAATGATAAGGCTGATCCTTCAGGTATATTTTGTAAACCGATACCAATAGCTAATGCAATGGCTCCAGTTAAAGTCGCTCCAGCATTACCAACGCCTGCTGCCGCGAAGGCAACACCTAAGGCAAGTCCTTCTGGAATATTATGTATGGTTACGGCTAAGAATAACATCATCGTCTTCGGTAATTTTCTATTATCTGAGTCTCCATGGTCTTCAGATAAATGCGTATGCGGAACTGTGTAGTCAAGGAGTCTTAAAAATAAACCTCCTACCACAAAGCCGACTGCTACGGGTAACCAAGACGGTAACGATGATGAGCTAGATTCAGCATATTCTAAAGCAGGTGCTAGTAACGACCAAAAAGATGCTGCGATCATCACTCCTGCTGCAAATCCTTGCATAATTGCCAAAAAGCGATCATTCACTTCTTTAAAAAGAAAAACAAATGAAGAGCCAAATAATGTACAAAGCCAAGTAAATATTCCTGCAATTAATGCTTGAAAAATTGTATTACTAAATAATGCCATATATATATTCTCCTAGTCTAAGTCAAGTTTAATTGATGTATATAAAGGGTGGTCAAAATTTGAAAAAGTCACACCTAATAATCGAATGGTCCGGTCAAGATGTCCATGCTCTTCCCAAATTTCCTTAGCTAATTCTATACTTTTTTCAACAGACTCAATCGATTCGATAGATTGCATTTGTCGAGTAATTGTCTCGAAATTATCGTATCGAATTTTCACAGTAATCGTATGTGCTCTCATATCAGAAATATGATGTCGATTGTCCACCTTGTGTATCAATTTAACTATATTATCTACTACTTCAGACTCTAATTCAAGAAATACTGAGAAGGTTCTTTCTCTTCCAATTGATTTTCGTTCGCGCTTATTATTCACAGGTGTATTATGAACGCCTCGCACTTTAAAATATAAGGAATAGCCCATTTTACCAAAGTTATCAATTAATTCATCGAGTGACTTTTCATATAAATCTTCTCCAGTGAAAATTCCCATATCATGGAAATTCGGGAGTGACTTCTTCCCTACTCCATGAAATTTATCGATACTTAATTCTTTTAAGAATTGAACTGCATCTTTTGGTTCAACTAAGGTAATTCCGTTTGGTTTATTATAGTCTGAGGCAATTTTTGCGATGAATTTATTATAAGAAATCCCCACAGAACAAGTTAAACGCGTTCGGCGGTAAACTTCCTCCTTTATCTCCATAGCCATGATTGTCGCACTCTTCATATTCTTTTTATTATTCGTTACATCCAAATAAGCCTCATCTAGAGATACAGGCTCAATTAAATCAGTATATTCATTAAATATTTCTCTAATTTGCATCGATATTTCACGATAGTAATTTAAATCTCCTTGGATAAAGACAGCATTAGGACAACGCATATAGGCTTCTTGAGCAGACATTGCAGAGTGAATACCATACTTTCTTGCTTCGTAATTACAGGTTGATACAATCCCTCGTCCGCCGGTAAGTTTGGGATGCTTTGCTATAACAACAGGCTTATTCTTTAATTTAGGATTATCTCTCACTTCAACACTGGCATAAAAGGCATCCATGTCGACATGGAGAATTTTTCTTGATATATCGGGTTCAACTTCATCAAAAGATAAAATACCATATTGCACGCAACTCACCTCACTTTATTGTATATATTATACAAACACTTGTTCGTAAAATCAATCTCTATTGTTTAAGTAACATTTGTAAATAACATTATTTATTGACAAAAAAATGCTCCAAGAAATCCCTTATACAGGAATTCTTAGAGCTTTATTGAAATTAAAGAGTGCTTTCAGTTTCATCGCTTTCTTCAGCGAGGTCTTCTTGGTTTTCTTCGCGAGCAATATCGTTCGCTACTTCAATTTCGTTTTGACGATTTACAATATTACCACCTTGAGTAACAGTTGCAATAGCACCTAATGTAAATGTTAAATATACACCTTCACAATCAAGTACGACTGTTTGACTACTTTGGCTCACTTCATCTACTACACCATGAAGTCCTCCGATAGTCACTACTGCGTCACCTGGTTTCATGTCATTTAACATCTCTTGTTTTTTCTGTGCCTGTTTCTTTTGTGGTCTTATTAGCATAAAGTACATTACTGCGAATAAAACTATAAACGGCATAAAACTTAGAATAAATTCCATTAACGTTTGTCATCCTTTCATTTTTTAAGCATAAAGACAGTGTATCAAAAATTCAGACATTTAGCCACAATCTAGAAGTTTTTTGCGTTCGGTTTGTTATATCCGTATTTTTCGAAGAAATCTTCTCTAAATTCAAGTAATTGGTCGTCCATGATCGCTTTTCTAACATTTCGCATTAATTCTAACAAAAAGTAAACATTATGAATCGATGCTAAACGCATGCCAAATAGTTCATCTGTCTTAATTAAATGTCTTACATAAGCACGCGTATAATTGCGGCAAGTGTAGCAATCACAATTCTCATCAATCGGTCTGAAATCGCGAGCATACTGAGCGTTTTTCACTACTAAACGTCCATTACTTGTCATACAAGTTCCGTTTCTTGCGATACGTGTTGCAAGAACACAGTCAAACATATCAACTCCACGTATAACACCGTCAATTAAAGCATCCGGTGAGCCAACTCCCATTAAGTAACGAGGTTTATCTTTAGGTAATTCTGGAGTTAAGTAATCTAAGACACTATTCATCTCCTCTTTTGTTTCACCTACAGATAATCCACCAATAGAATATCCAGGGAAATCAAGTGATACAAGATCTCTAGCGTGTTGAATACGTAAATCTTTATAACCCGCACCTTGAACGATACCGAATAAAGCTTGGTCTTCTGGCCGTTGATGTGCTTTAAGTCCACGCTCAGCCCAACGAGTTGTTCGGTAAATCGAATTTTTAACATAGTCATAACTGTGATGGAAGTCCGGACATTCGTCGAAGCTCATAATAATATCCGCTCCAAGAGCATTTTCGATTTGAATTGCTTTTTCAGGTGTTAAGAATAATTTCTCTCCACTAATATGATTTCTAAAATGCACGCCCACTTCTTCAATTTTACGCATATCACTTAATGAGAAAACTTGGAAACCACCAGAATCTGTTAAGATTCCACGGTCCCAGTTCATGAACTTATGTAAGCCCCCTGCCTCTTCAACAATATCTTCTCCCGGTCTTAACCATAGATGATATGTGTTACTTAAGACAATTTCAGCACCCATATCTTTTAATTCTTCCGGTGATAAACCTTTGACCGTTGCCAATGTTCCAACGGGCATATAAATGGGTGTTTCAAAACTTCCATGAGGTGTATGTAAAATGCCTAATCGCGCGCCTGTATTTTTCTCTTCTTTAATTAATTCATATCTAATTGCTGGTTCTGTCATAATATTTCCTTTCTATTATTGCTTTAATTCAATCTTAAATATAACCGGATACAGTTTCCCCGTAATATAAAACTGATTGCCTTCAATATGAGCAATTCCATTAAGAGAGTCTATTTCATCCAACTCTTGGTCTGTCAAATTATCTTCGAGAACTTCAGTCAGGTCATACTTATATGTTATGATACCCGTTTTTGGATCGATGACAATGATTTCATTAGTATACCATACATTTGCATAAATATATCCGTTAGCAAATTCCAACTCATTGATTTCTTCTATTAATTGGTCATTATAAGTCACATCAATTGTATCATTCACTTCAAAGGTGCTAGGATCTCTTTGTTCAAGGACACTCGTTCCATCTGACATCCAAAGGACATCTTCTTGGTCGTCATAAGCTAATCCCCAGCCTTCGCCTTCATAATCTACGGTATCAATTATTTCTAAAGTTTTTTTATCTCTTTTAAATGTCACGCCACTACGCCATGTCAGTTGCCACACTGCATCTGAAGTAACTGTCAGACCTTCCCCGAACAATTCTTTATCTAATTGATCAACGACATCATAATGACCTGTGTCTAAATCTAAATAACCTATCTTTGATTCACCGTACAAACCTGTTCCTAGCAGTAATTCGCCTGCTTCATTTAATTCAAAGCCTTGTGTGAACGCAGTCGAATCGCTTGGATGAATTGACAAAAGTTCATATTCATCTTGAGAAGCCACTGGAATTATTGGTATAATACAATGAACGCAAATTAATAATGTTATTTTGTGAATGATTTTCTTCATAAAAACTCCTTTAACCCAACCTGATAATATAGTAATTTTATCATATTTTTTAATAGAAAGGTCGTTAGTAATGAATCTCTATTCATTTTTATTATTTATAGTCAAATACATTGTATACATTTTTAATGGGAAACCCTATGTCGTTGGCCAGGAAGATTTATCAAAGGATGTCGCAATTATTGCATCAACCCACCGTCACTGGTTAGACCCAATTATCTTAGCAATGGTTGTTGAGCCAACTGAGATTGCTTTCATGGCTAAAGATACTTTATTTAAGAATAAAATCTTCCGCTATTTGTTGCCGAAATTAAATGTTTTCCCAGTCAAAAGAGAAAAACCATCACCGATGTCACTTCGTCGTGGTGTTGAGGTCATGAACGAAGAGAATAAACATCTAGGAATTTTCCCTACAGGCTCACGCTACTCTACTGAAGTAAAAGGTGGAACTGCCTTTATCCAAAGGCTGAGTAAGAAGGATATTGTTCCAATTGCTTTGCAACCCCCAATGAATGCGAAAGAATTTTTCTTCCGTAAGAAAGCAAAAGTAGCCATTGGCGAACCTATTTCTTTCGATGATTCTAAAAAATATACTCGAGAAGAACTGAAACAAATTGATCTTGCGATTGCAGAGGCTTTCGATAAATTAGACAGACAATTGGATCCTGATTACGAATATATCCCAAGTAAAAAAGACTAATAAAAAGACATCTAACTTTCCTTCTAATTTGAAGGAAGCTAGATGTCTTATTTTTTTAGTTTTTAGTCTGTAGTCGATACATTTGATAGTATGTCCCTTTTTTCTCAATCAATTCATCATGATTCCCTTGTTCGATAATGTTACCTTTATCAAGAACAATAATTTGATTGGCATCTCTAATCGTACTTAATCGGTGAGCAATCGCAATAGTTGTTCGGTTTTGACGCATCTTCGCTAAACTTGCCTGAATATACTCTTCTGTTTCCGTATCAATATTAGCTGTCGCTTCATCAAGTATTAAAATCTTTGGATCTCGTGCCATCGTTCTAGCGAATGAAATTAATTGTTTTTCACCACTTGAATAACTAGCTCCTCGTTCAATAACTCGGTGCTCATAGCCATCTGAATGTTTTTCAATAAACAAGTTAGCATTTACAAAGTGTGCCGCTTCACGAATTATTCGATCTGATATTGAATGGTCTAACAAACGAATATTTCGATTCACATCCCCATAGAATAAGAAAGAATCTTGAAGAACTAACCCGATATCTTTTCTTAATTCTTCATAAGGAAACTCACGAATACTATGCCCGTCAATTAAAACATCTCCTGATTGAAACTCATAAAATCGCATTAAGACATTAATAATTGAACTCTTACCACTTCCGGTATGTCCGACAATCGCAACCGTTTCTCCTGGATTAACAGTGAAACTAATGTTGTTTAATACATTTTGATTTCCATCATAAGAGAATGTTAAGTTTTTAAATTCAATTTTTGCATCTTTGATTTTAGCATCTTCATGAACAATTTGTTCCGGCACATATTCCTCATGATCCAGTACACGCAGAATACGTGAACTTGATACTACCCCATCTTGAAGTAAACTTAAACTATCCATCATCATTCCCATTGGTCTAAAGAATTGTGAACTATATTGAACAAATGCATAAATCACACCTACTTCTAATATACCATTTAAGTATTGTCTACCTAAGAAGTAGATTACTAAAGCTAAGGATAATCCTTCTAATAAACTAATAACACTCATTAATAGGAGTGCATTCATTTTTACCATTTCATAGCGCGCGCCAAAATGTTTTTCATTTTGTTCATCAAATTCACTAATAATTCGTTTCTCTTGACGGAAATGTTGAATAACATTCATCCCAAGAATAGACTCATTAATTTTAGTATTTAATCGACTTAAATTCTCACGCATTGAGCGATATACCTGTGAACTATAACTTTGATAATACCAAATAATTCCTATCATAATTGGAACAAAGATTAAGAATAACTTTGCCATACTTGGATTCATTAAATACATCCCAATGAATACTGAAATGACCGTTACGAGCCCTTCAAACAATGCATAGAATGTATTCCAAAAGTTTTTCAATGTTTCTGTATCGTTTGTTACGCGAGAAACGATCGATCCACCTGGAGTTTGGTCAAAGTATCGCATTCCTAACGTATTAATTTTAGTAAATATTGTATCTCGGACGTTTTCAACTGTCTTTTCAGCAGCCATATTGAATAAATACGTCGATAAATAATTCGATACACCTTGTAATAGAAGTAAGAAACCATAAGTTAAAGCAAATGTTGTCGCTATTTGTACAGTAACGTCTAGATGTGTCAAATGATCATCAATAAATGTTTGAATTACTCTTGGCATAATAACAGAAACAGCTACTGTGACTGATGTAAATAAGATAGCAACTAAGAACGTCTTCCAATATGGTTTTGCGAAAGCAAAAATTCGTTTCGTTACGGTAAATTGCTCTCTCATGGACATTTTTCTTGCCCAAGCTGATTCATGTTGAACTTTACTTGCCATTATTACACCTCTTCCATTTCAGAACTTAATTCTAATTGTTGGTGTTCATACATTTCTTGGTACCAACCATTATTGTTAATTAATTCCTCGTGTGTTCCACGCTCAACAATTTGACCTTCATCCAGCACAACAATCTCATCCGCATGCATCACACTACTTAGACGATGGGCAGAAATTATTGTTGATTTGTCTTCACGTGTTTCTTTAATTGAATTTAGAATGGCTTCTTCAGTTTTAGCGTCTACGGCAGAAAGTGAATCATCCAATATCAATAACTCTGGATTAATTAACATCGCTCTCGCCATAGAAATACGTTGTTTTTGTCCTCCAGATAAAGCCACTCCACGTTCACCTACTAATGTATCATAGCCTTCACTAAAGCCTAATATGTCCTCATGAACACTTGTCACTTTAGCAATTTCTTCAACTTCTTCATTAGTAGTACCCATATTCGCAAAACGGATATTATCACGAACAGTCGTTGAGAATAAGAAATTATCTTGAGGAACGTAACCGATATTCGCTAATAAACTATCTAATTGATAATCTTTAATCGAAATTCCATTGAAGGTAATATCTCCTTTAAATTGGTCATAATCACGTAACAATAACTTAAATAATGACGTCTTACCAGATCCAGTACGACCAACGATTCCAAGTGTATTCCCTTGTTTAATATGAATATCAATATCACGTAAGGAAGCCTCGTCATCATCATCTGGATAAGCAAATTCATCTATTTCAATATGAATATCACCTGAGATAGATTGACTCAATGCATCCGGTTCTTCAATAATCGTACTTTTTTCATTTAAAATTTCTAAAATACGGTCATAACTTGCTGAACCACGTTCTAAAATATTAAACAAACGTCCGATCGCAATCATCGGCCACTGTAAACGAGTCACATAACTGATGAAAGCAACTAATAAACCAATAGTAATTTCTCCTTGTGAAACTAGAAAACCACCAAAGAATACACCTAAAATCGTAGATGCACCCATAATTAGTTGACTTGCAGGTCTAAACGCAGCATCAAATAAATAAACTTTTTGATTTCGATCAACTACGTTTGTCGTCATTTTCTTAAAGTCTTCAATATCTAACTCTTCTTCACCAAACGTTTTAATTACTTTCATACCCGTAACACTCTCTTGAACTTTATCGTTCATCGAAGAAAAAGCTGCTTGAGATTTTCGTGAGTGATAGTGAAGCTTACGACCGACAAAACGAATTAAAATCGTTAACAAAGGTATAGGGATAATCGACACTAGTGTTAATCGCCAGTCTACAAAGAAAAACATCATGAATAATGTCAGTAATCCTTGAGATAAAGAGTCCACTAAGGTTAAAATTCCTCCCCCAGCAACCATACGAATCGAGTTCAAGTCATTTGTCGTTCTCGCCATCAAATCTCCAGTACGATATTTTTGAAAGAATATCGAATCCATTTGTGTAAAATGAGTGAACAATCTTGCTCTTAATATCTTTTCCAGTTTAGCTGATGTTCCAAAAATCTTCGTACGCCATACGTAACGCATCGCATATTGAACTATAGCAATAACAACCAGAATGACACTCCACATAACCAATTGACTTCCTGTAATTGTACCTGCAGTCATATTATCTATGATGATACCAATAATCATTGGCACAAGCGCAGTCATCACACTCAATAGAATTAACATTGATATTCCAAAAATATACGCTTTTCTTTCTTGTTTAAAAAACCAACCCAGTTTTCCAAACATATCCATACAATTCACCCCATCCTAAAATTTAAAAAAGAGAGACATGTCATTCCCTTTGCCTCTCAAAATAAAGCTATCAATTTCATCTCAAAAACTTAACTTTTAACTAAAAAAGCCTTGATACAACCGCTATTAGTAGCATAAAACTACCATAGCCAATTTACTGAAGCAAATCTTTTGCACCCGATTTAATGAGAATAGTCTTAGTATTATAATACTTTTAAAATTGTCATGCATGATCAATCAGAAATGGTTATAAAAAATAATTAATTAATTTCAGATATTGCATATTTATTTTCTATGGAATTGACAAAGAATAAAACGAACGTTTGTTCTTATTTTCTATTGAGCTTAACTAATTGTACTGATATAATAGATTAAGAAAAATATTACTGATTATTCTTTTTTTGTTGACAAAATTCTAAAAACAAAATAGAATGGAGCAAGAGATAGTGTTGGTAACTCTACGGGGTCCAATGCGGAAACCTTCATTCTTAGGAATGGAGGTTTTTTTTATTAAACAATTTAAAACATTGGATGAACAACTCATAATTGTCCATAATAGGAATTTAAGAATTACTGATTATAAAAGAGCAAAACAATTTTTACTGACTAACAACTATTATAATATCATTAATGGTTACAGTAAGTACTTTATGGACAATGAAACTAATATTTATAAAAACAATGCTACTTTCGATGAAATAACACATCTTCACAGATTTGATACAGCAATAAAGCATGCTCTGATGAAGTCGTTAGGTCATGCAGAAGATCATATTAAATATATAACTGCTCATCGTTTTGCCGAAAATTATCCTAATATAAAATACGCCTATTTACAATTAAGTAGTTATACAAAAAATAGAAATTCGAAACTAGATTGGTTAATTCCAAATCTTTGTAATTTAATAAAAAAGAAATCCAGACAAAAAAAGGATAATGCTATAAAACATTATGTAAAAAATTATAATGATGTCCCAATATGGGTTATCGTAAACTTTATGGATTTCGGACAAATTAACACATTATTTTATTGCTTGCCTACATCCTTGCAAAATCAAATAGCAACGAATTGCCTATCTTTTGTTCATGAAAATGGAAATGCTATAAATGGTATCTTCACTCCAGAAATTATGGTTTCTTTTCTTGATAATATGAGACAAATTAGAAATGTATGCGCACATAATAATAAACTCATTGATTTTAAGTGTAAGTCAGATATAAAGTATTACAATGATTTACATGATAATTACAATATCTCAAAAAATAGTTTCAGAAATGATGTATATAACGTTTTTATCATATTGCAATGTTTTGTTAGTCGAAATGAATATGCTTACTTACATAATTCATTTCTAAAACAAATTAAGAATTTGGATAAAAAACTAAATTCTATTTCTATTAATGTCATTCTAAAAAGTTTGGGATTTCCAGAGGATTGGCATGAAAATAACAAATAATTTATTCATTAATACTCTTTTAGTATTCTGAATTTTAAATTTTTTTCATAGGAAAAAAGGGTTGATGACACATAAATGTCATCAACCCTTTTTATAATTATTTTTACAAACGTTATATTAACGCTGTTTCATTGAGTTCATAATTTGTTGAACTTTCTTTTTAGATGGTTTTTGACCCATTTGAGCCATCATTTGAGAAATCATTCTCTCGTCGATCGGTGGATTTTCCTTAAAGTAATCCATCATATACTTTCTTGATAGGAAGAAACCAGCGACAAAACCAATAATTAATGCAATAAATACGATAACTAACCATATCCAAGTTGCCATTTAACTACACCTCTCTTCTAAACTTCATGTAATACAATAATACTAAATAATCATTGTGTTGACTAGAGAAAATTATTCGTTGTCTCTATTATGTAAGCCACGTTCTTTTTGAATCTCTTTAACTTTATTAGGAGTTAAGTCTTCCCCTTCAGGATCAACGACTTTAATTCCCTCAATTTGAGCACCAATGCTATCTCTCATACTTTGAATGTATTCTTTGTGCAGGTTTTTTCTTTCAATCGATTCTTCTTCAGTGATTGTCCCTGCTTTGTTCTTTTTAGACAATTCGTTGATGCGTTTGATCTTATCCTTACTTAACATATAATCACTCCTTTACTACGAACATTTGTTTGCTAAGCGTTATTATAAATGCTATACTAAAAACAATAAAAACGAAAGAGTTGAAATTATGAAATCAATATCAGCAAAACAATTAAATATACTTGATTGTATATATAAAGCAATTGACTCTAATGGATACCCGCCAACTGTCAGAGAAATTGGAGCAGAAGTTGGATTAGCTTCGACATCTACTGTTCATGGTCATCTTTCTCGATTAGAAGGCAAAGGTTACTTAGTCCGTGACGCGAGTAAGACACGTGCGTTAGAACTGACGCCAATTGCGCTTGAAGCTTTGGGTATTTCAAGAAAGGATATCCCTTTACTTGGTCGCGTTGCTGCCGGTGCGCCTATCTTAGCAATTGAAGAGGCCGTTGATTATTATCCAATTCCACCTAATTTAGAACATTTTGATAGCAATGATTTATTCATGCTCCAAATTGACGGTGAAAGTATGATCAATGCCGGTATCTTCAATGGTGATTTAATTACAGTTCGTCGCCAACCTTCTGCTAATAATGGTGATATCGTTGTCGCTTTGACTGATGATGACGAAGCAACTTGTAAGACTTTTTACAAACAGTCTGATCACTATATTTTACGTCCCGAAAATGACGCTATGGATGACATTATTTTAAACTCAGTCCAAATATTAGGTAAAGTTATTAGCTTATACCGTGAATTTTAGATTTCAAATATATTAATTAAAACGAAATCCGAACACTATAGTAGAGTTCGGATTTTTTTGAATTTTAAAATAAAGAGTAGATATTAGTATTGCATTAAAGCTTTATAGTTATAACCTTCAATTTTTTCTCTACCGTTTAATTCTTTCAATTCAATTAAGAATGCAATTCCTACAACTTCTCCACCTAGTTTTTCAACTAAGTCGATTGTAGCTTTAACCGTACCACCTGTTGCTAATAAATCATCGATAATGATAACTTTTTGACCAGGTGTAATAGCATCTTTATGCATTGTTAATACATCAGTACCATATTCAAGTTCGTATTCGACTTCAATAATTTCACGAGGTAATTTCCCTCTTTTACGAACTGGCGCAAAGCCAATTTCCATTGCGTAAGCTACAGGACATCCGACAATAAAGCCACGTGCTTCAGGTCCAACAGCTACTTCAGCTCCTACTTCTCTTACATAGTCCACAATTTCTTGTGTCGCTTGCGCAAAAGCAGGTCCATTTGCCATTAATGGTGTAATATCACGAAACGTTACGCCTTCCTTTGGATAATCTTCGATTGAAGCAATATAATCATTTAAGTTCATTTAGTTATTTAATTCCCTTCAAAATATTCTTTAATAGCGTCTATCGGCTGATAATTTAATAAAGCCTCTGACTTATATTCACTTTCATATTGAATAAAAGTCTTTAAGTGAGGTAGATCAATTTTATTATTTGTTGCTTCTTTATTAAACTCTAACCGACCATTCTTAATTGTAACAAATTCTGCTTCTAAAAACATCAAAAACATTCCTTTTAATTTAACTGGGTGTATATTTAATGCTTTTGTTATGTTTTCAAATTCTGTTTTGTACATAAATTCTTGCTTGGCAAAGATATATTTGTACAAATCAACGAACTCTTCTCGAGAAGGGATACCTGCCATATATTTCGATTCCTGAACAAATGATCCTAGATAGACTTTCGACCAAGCTTGTGTATTCACTATCTCTTTCAATTGTTGTAATTGAATCGGCGGCTCCATTACGATGAGGTTATTATATTGGGCTAAATTAACTTTTGATGCATTCTCATATAATACAACAGCTGCACCGTTCAATTGCTTGGACATATAATCTGCAATCGGCTGATGGGCGAATAAATATAAAGCTTTATCTATACTTAACAAATCTTTGTGAATCTTGCTTGAGCGGTAATCTAACCACTGAGAGCCATTAACTCCCATATCTTTCACCATTAACTGTGGAAGACGGTTCCCGTTCCATTCATTAATATCTAACTCACCAACTACAGATACCACACTGCCGTTCTCTAAGCTTTCAGCTTGCTCTGCTTTGCCAAAGCCAATGGCTTGTAATTCGACTTTGGTATCCGTTTGGCTTAGGGCAAGTTTAACATGGTTTTTATCTACTCCAATAAATCTAATTGTGTTAATATGAGCATCTTTAACCATAAACTGCGGTTTTGGATTATCCGTACCGAAAGGCCCTAATAAGTTCACTTCATTAATAAAATCAATCGTCATTTCATTCACACTTAACGGCATATCAATGACAATTGGCTCAGGTTCGTTTAGTAATTCAGTGTAGTGTACAAAGCTTTTGTGGATGCTTTGTTTAAAGTCTTCCCAATTCTCTTCATCAATCGTTAATCCAGCTGCTTGACTGTGACCACCGAAGTAAGTTAGGTACTCATTTTGTTTAACGAGTTCTTCGAAGATATTTATCTTAGATACACTTCTTGAACTTCCTTTATATTGTTTTTTCTCTTCTATATATTGAAAGACAATCGCAGGTCTTTGGTATTTTTTAACTAAACGACTTGCAGCAATCCCTAAGACTCCGGCAGGCCAATCTTTATCTGCTTCAATAATAATATTTGGAATCGAGTCATACTGAGCCATACGATTTTCGATTTCTATAGTGATGTTTTCGGTGATAGATTTTCTTTCACGATTCTTTTCATTCACTATTTCTAATAACGATTCCGCTTCAGAAATATCTAATGTTTTCAATAACTCTAAGCCCGGCGTCGGATCTCCTAATCGACCAACTGCATTTAAACGTGGACCAATAATAAAGCCAATCGTCTCACTCGTTAAGTTATCTAAATTAACTTTTTCATTTTGTAATAATAATTGTAAACCAACGCGCATCGAGTCTTTAATTAGAGTCAATCCACTTAATACAATCGTTCGATTTTCATCCGTTAAAGACACCATATCTGCAACCGTACCGATTGCTGCCAATTCAACAGCTTCTGTGGGTACTTCACCTAATAAGGCACTGACCACCTTCAAAGCAACTCCCGCCCCACTTAATTCTGGGAAAGGATATTGACCTGAAGGATGTTTTGGATGAATAATTGAGAATGCATTCGGTAATTCACTTTGCAATTCATGGTGATCGGTAATAATACAATCCACACCTATATCATTCATTGCATCCACAGCTTCAAAACCAGCCACACCATTATCAACAGTAATGATTAATCGAATATCAAATTCGTCAACCAACTTACTCCAACGTGCTTTATTCGGTCCATAACCGTCCTTTAAGCGGTTTGGTAAATAATAATGGACATTGGCTCCAATCGTCTCTAATGTCTCATACATTATCAATGTGCTGGTAATGCCGTCTGCATCATAATCTCCATAGATTAATATGGGTTCAAACTCTTCAATCGCTGTTTGAATACGGTCAATTGTTTTGTCCATCTCAAATAATAAAAATGGATCATGATATAGTTGAGGTTTTTGATTTGTTTTTTCGATTAACTCTTCTGCACTTGTTATACCTCTAATTGAACATAGGCGTAAAAAAGTTGAACTAAAAGTTGTTTCATTATTGTCTAAAATACTTTTGGAAGCGTCTCTATTAATCTCCGGTCTGATTTGCCAATCAAACTGTGCCATATTGAACTTCACGAATATTACACTTCCTCTGTTGTATCAGTAACTACTTCTTCTTTTGACTCTGGTTTTTCATCTGATTCTACAGAAATTGTATTACGTGAAACACGCTCTTGTTCTTCAATCTTACTGCGTAACTCAGCAATTGCTGCATCTTTTTCAATCGCTGTATTTGAGTGATTATGTTTCTCTTTTGTTAATTGTTTTTCTAACTCTTTATTTTTCTTTCTGTTTGATTGAATCGCAGACATTGATGCAATCATTCCAATGATAACACCAACCAAAATACTGAATAATACAACTAAGACAAGCGATACTTCAAATTGAGTGAAAAAGAAATCAATTCCAACAACATTTGTATTTTGTAATGCAAAAACGACTACTAAGATAAGTAACATAATAATCGCTATAACTTTCCATTGTTCTTTCATCTAATTATCCTCCTTGAAATTTAACATTTCTCCTGCTAATTTATCTCCAATGTTTGGAAACACTTTATATAGTATATCAATAATATGATAATAACGGGGACGATTTAACTCTCTTTTACGACGTGATGGTTTTAAATGCTTAGTCACATCTTTCGCTAATTTTTGCGGATCTAATGCAAATGCCTTAATTCGGTCATAATACTCTTTAGAATTTGAATTATAATTAAAAAAATCCGTCTTGACTGGTCCAGGATTAATTGTGGTCACATCAATACCAAACCGCTTTAACTCCAATCTTAAACTATTCGCGTAGCCTATCACAGCAAACTTTGATGCAGAATAGACACTTGAGCTTGGTGTTGCTATTTTTCCAGCTATGGAAGAAATGAATAAAATATGTCCTGGTGTATTTTTTATAATCATCTCTCTGGCTACTAATTGGGACAAATAAATCATCGCATAAGTATTAATTTTAAAGAGTTGATCAATTTCTTTTGCCGTGAAATCTACTGCTTTTTTAAATATACCCATACCACTTGAATTAATCAAATAATCTATATGACCAAAAGCATTGATTGTTTCTTCCACCGTTTCTTCAATTCCCTTTACCTCAGACAAATCTTTTGCTAGCACAAGTGTTTGAGTATCGTATTCTCGTTTTAATGTATCTGCCAATTCAGAGAGTACTTCTTCTCTTCGAGATACTAATACAAGTTTTGCACTTTTTTTAGCCATTTCAAAAGCAATCGCTTTACCAATTCCACTTGAAGCACCCGTCAATAAAACAACCTTGTTTTTCAGAAACATAATCTCACCCTTTCAATTATATTTCAAATTCATTTAAGTCATAAGCAACTTTCGTTTGTTTGAATATAGACCGTGCATCTTTTTCTAATTGTTTTACATCTGCCCCTAAATATCTCGAGCTAATGTGATTTAAATATAATTGCTTAACATTTGATGCTTTAGCAACTTGAGCCGCTTGTTCGACCGTAGAATGGAAATAACGATTGGCCATTTTGTTCTCGCCTTTTGCATGTGTCCCTTCATGAACAAGAACATCAGCATCTTCGGCTAATTTCTTGATGTTTGCATTGGGTCTCGTATCTCCTATGATTGCAATCACTTTGCCTGGTTGGACTTCACCAACAAAATCTTTACCATCCAGTTTAGTACCATCTTCTAAAGTGACTGTTTTTCCATTTTTTAACATCCCAAATATCGGTCCGTTAGGAATATTGTATTCTTTAAGTTTATCAACCAATAACACACCATCGGATTTCGGTTCTTCAATTCTATAGCCAAATGACAGAATATTATGTTGTAGAGGTAAGTATTTAACTTTCCAGCCCTTATTTAATTGAATTTCGCCACCCTTTGGATCTAGTTCAACTATATTTACTTTATAAAGTAAATTTGATTTTGAATATTTTAATGATGCATTAATGTATTGTTCAATACCTGTAGGTCCGTAGATGGTAATAGGTTGGTTATCTCCGCCTTGAAACGAACGACTACTTAAAAATCCTGGTAAGCCGAATATATGATCTCCATGCATATGAGTAATAAATATATTTTTGACCTTACCCGGTTTTAATGTTGTTTTTAATATTTGATGTTGAGTTCCTTCTCCACAGTCAAATAGCCAAGTTTCATTCAATTCATTCAATAGCTTTAACGCTAAAGAACTTACATTACGACTTTTTGATGGAACGCCAGCGCCAGTTCCTAAAAATAATATTTCCATAGTCACTACCTTTCCTTAATACATTATATTTTACTACAATTTTTTGAGAATTTCTTTACATTTATCTTATTAAACATAAAAAGAGTGTTAGTGAGTTAATCTCCCCACCAACACTCCTCAATTAACTAATACTTTTATCTTTGACGATATATTTCTTTAGCAATAAAGACTGATAATTCATGTGCTCCTTCTTCAGTTGGATGCGCACCATCATCTCTTTGCCAACCTGTTTGGTCATTTGAGTAACTTGCCCAATCAATAATATGAACATTACCAAATCGTTGAGCCGCTGCTAATAATTGTTGATTAGCGTCAGACACCCAAGAACGCTTTGTATCGGATGTAACAAAGAAAATATCATGTTCTGGTCCAATCGCTTCAATGTAGTCATTAATTTGACCTGCTGTAAAGGTTCCATTTGATCCCATCATTGTAACAACTGTTGGTTTCAAAAGCCCACTTTGATCTAAACTATTAACAACCGACACACTATTATACAGTTGACGTCCGACTTCACCGTTAATGACCGCTTTCGGGAAGACATTTTGAATTTGTTTTGTAGCCGCTAATAAAGTAGAGTCTCCTACAAAGGTAATGTCTAATCCATTAGCATAGAGCATTTTTTGTTGGCCGAGGCCTTCAATATTGTTAACTACTTTCACATTTTCAGTATCTTCTGTCTGTGTATCTTCGGCTATTTGGGAGTTCGTTTCAATAATCGTTTGCAATTCTTCTGCCGTTTGAGCTCTTTCTTCAGGTGCAGCAAAAATTCCAATCGTACCAATGACGAAAATCACAATATAAGCACCTGTAATCACTTTAACGTTTAAAAGAGTCCCTTTATGAGATCTTAAATATTTTAATTGGTGACGTGTTTTCTTAATATTAAAGTCTTGTCCAAGTGGTAAACTAATAGTCACTTGCTCAAATAATCGGTAACTAATTTCAGCAAGTATCGCGATAATTAAAAACTGAATTGTATAGTTTGCCCATGATGGTAAACCTAAATTTTGCATCATATTAGGAATAATTAAATAAACAGGATAAAACCATAAATAATAAGAGTAACTACGTTTACCAATAAAGGTAAGCAGTGGAAAACTTAATATCTTGTTCCAAATCGTACTTGGGTGAATTGAAACAAGAATAAATAATGCACTTAAAAGCGTGAATAAACTCATCCCAAAGCGATAAGCAAAGGGTTGTGTTCCGTACATAAATTTACACATAAAGAACATCAAGACCATAATTAACGTCCCTATACCATTAAAGATCCAATTAATTTTACCTTTAATTGGCTTCGCAGTAAGATTCATCGGTAATATTAAACCGACAACCCCACCTGCTGTATAAGAGAACGCCCGTGTAAATACACTATAATAAATACGTGTAGGGTCTTCACCGTCTTTATATAAATAACCCATTAAAAATGCTGATACAACAGTAACGATGAGTAACATATTCACCGTTGTTGTTTGTTTCTTATGCCAAGAATATAATAGCAATATTATTACGGGTGTAAGTAATATTAACTGACCTAAAATTCCGACATACCATAAGTGCGTGAAGGCACTTGGGTTTGCAGCTTGAACGAAATAAGACTGTTCATTCAAGATTTGATAATAGTTGTTAAAGAAAGCAAGTCCTGATAAAGCCATATTTCTAAGGTTAAATAAAGACCCTCTTGAAAATAACAAGATAAAAGAACTTGCTGTTATAATCATGGCTAACATTGGGAAAAACAATCGACTTAACCTTTTTTTATAAAAGTTTAAGTAATTTATTTTAATTCCTTTTTGGCTAGCACTAACAAAGTGTCTAAAGTTAAAAAAACCAGCGATTAACAAGAACATATTTACCGCTAAAAATCCACCGGGTAAAATATGCTGGAAAAAATAATACACAATAATTGTGATAATTGATAGCCCTTTAAGACCATCAAAGATATCTAATCTTTTTTTGGACTTAGTTTCTTGTGACATGCTATCACCTAATCCATAAACTCAAACTGGAATGTTGATAACTCAACAATATCTCCTGTCTGAGCTCCAATATCACGAAGAGCTTGATCAATTCCCATACCACGCATTTGTCTTTGGAAACGAGCAATACTTTCATCATGTGCCATATTCGTCATCGCAAATAATTTTTCGATTTGAGCACCCGTAATGCGGTAGAAGCCTTCTTCGACTTGTTCGACTTCGAAAGGCGCTTCTTCTTGCTCTAAAGTATAATAAGCTTCTTCGATTTCAACTTCTTCTTCAAGTGGAATAAATTCTTCGTTTTGAACAAGTGAAGCTGTTTTCTTGATTAGCTGATCTACACCTTTATTTTGCCATGAGCTAATCGGGAAAATTTCTGGAACTTCTAATTCACGTTCGCCGTAATAAGCATTTAATTTTTCTTCAAAAATTTCAAGATTTTCCTCAGAGATTGCTTCGTCCATTTTGTTAGCGACAATCAACATCGGTCTCAGTAATAATCTCTCGTTATACGCTTCTAATTCATCCATAATGTCAGTGAAATCAACAAAAGGATCGCGACCATGCACTGCTCCCATATCGATGACATGTAACATAATTTTTGTTCTTTCAATGTGGCGTAAGAATTGAATTCCTAATCCAACACCTTCAGAAGCTCCTTCAATTAAACCTGGCATATCTGCGACAACAAACTCTTGTTGGTTTGCTAGTTGTACAACACCTAAGTTCGGAACTAATGTTGTAAATTGATAGTCAGCTATCTTTGGTTTTGCATTACTAATTAACGAAAGTAATGTTGATTTACCCACACTTGGGTACCCGATTAAGGCAACATCTGCAAGAACTTTTAGTTCAAGTTCTAATTCTAATTCTTCTCCGGGTTCACCATTTTCTGCAATCGAAGGTGCTGGATTTTTATGCGTTGCAAAACGAATGTTACCACGACCCCCACGTCCTCCTTTAGCAACAGTGAATTTTTGACCATTATCAACTAAATCGGCCATGAACTGACCTGTGGCAGCTGCACGAACAATCGTTCCAGGTGGAACTTTAATAATTAAATCTTCTGCTCCGGCACCGTATTTACTTTTACTCATTCCATTTTCACCATTTTTGGCTTTAAAATGACGGTTATAACGGAAATCCATTAAGGTTCTTAATCCTTCATCTACGATGAAGATAACATCTCCACCTTGACCTCCATCTCCGCCGGCTGGTCCACCATCTGGAACGTATTTCTCTCTACGGAAAGCGACCATTCCATCGCCACCCTTGCCTGCTTTGACTTCTACTTTAGCATGATCTAAAAATGTTGACATTTGACATCACTCCTTTCTTTCTATGTATAATTTTCTAAAACTTACTGTTTAACTCTCTTGGATCAATGAATTTCAATACTTTATCCGTAATAAATTTCATTGTTTTCAATCTGTTTTCTCTTATTGCTTCATTATCGTCATTAACCATATTGTTGTTGAAGTAATCGGCAATTGGATCAGACAATTTAACGAACATATCTAATGCTTTTTCTCGATCCGTAGAGAAATCTGATTTTAACATATCGAATAATCTTTGCTCTGATTCTGTTTGAGCTTTCGTTTCTTCGAATAAGCCATCTGAATTTTCTTTAACGCCTAAATTCACCACACGTGTTAAAGATTCAACTAAATTACGATACTCTTCTGGAGAGTCATTCTTAAGTTTTTGAATGCCTCTAGCAAAATTAACCCCTGCATACACATTCGCATGACGTCCATTAAGCTCTGCTTGAATGATATCATAATCAATCGCTTCTTTCTCAAGAAATTGTTGAATACGTAATTTAATAAAATCAATAAATGAGTCAATTAAATCTTCCTCGGTAACATCCATATCTTTAATCACAACTTTAACAAATTCATGCATATCAAAGTTCCAATCAAACTTCTCACTGATTTCTACCATCCCCATCGCTTGACGGCGAAGTGCATATGGATCGTTTGATCCTGTTGGGATTAATCCGATGTTAAAGTAGTTTAATAGTGTATCAAATTTATCAGCAAATGCAAGCATAGCTCCAGCTAAAGTTCCTGGTAATTCTCCCCCACTACTTGTAGGCATATATTGTTGGCTAATCGTATGTGCAATTTCGTCTGATACTCCAAATTCTTTCGCATAAATTTCACCCATTCGACCTTGTAATTCGTCAAATTCATTAACTACCTGAGTCATTAAATCAAATTTATAAATTTTAGCTGCTTCACTTGCTACAGAACCAGCTTTGGGTTCATTAATTGTTTCAGCTAATTTATTAACAATATGTTCAACGCGTTTTTGCTTTTCTGCTAATGTTCCAAGTTTAAAGTGTTCTTTAACCGACCCTAATTTCTCAGTGAAGTATGCTAAATCATGAGTCATATCTTCTTTATAGAAGAATAAAGCATCTTCTAAACGTGCTTTCAACACTTTTTTATTTCCTTTAATAACATTCTCTATATGATTGTCATCACCATTACGAACTGAGATGAAATAAGGTAATAACCTATCAGTTCCTTCTTCTAAAGCGTAGAAATACCTTTGGTGGTCTCTCATCGCAGTGATTAATACAATTTGTGGGATTTCTAAATACTCGTCCTCGAATTGACCAAAGAAGGCTGTCGGCCATTCAACTAATGCAGTCACTTCATCTAATAAATCTTCAGTCATTGGAATATTCCAATGATTGTCTGAAGAAATTTGTTCGATTTGTTTGATAATAACATCTTTTCTTTCAGATGAATCAACAAGCACAAACTCATCTCTTAATTTTTCTACATAAGTATTAGGAGACGTAATTTCTGTCCTCCCACCTAGGAAACGATGACCAGTTGATGTATTTCCTGCTTCTATATTAATAAAGCTAAATGGAACAACTTCATCATCAAGTAATGATACAATCCAATGTACTGGACGGATAAAACTTTTATTGAATGAATTCCAAGTCATGCTAACTGGGAATGTCATCGCGTTTAATACATCAGCCATATTCGCTAATACCTCTTTAACTGATAAGCCCTCTGTATGTTTATTAACGAAGATATAGTCTTCATCTTTAATTTGTTCAACGAAAATGTCATCGACAGTTAATTTTTGTCCGCGAACAAAGCCTTGTGCTGCTTTACTCCATTCACCTTCTTCGTCCTGAGCAATACGTAATGCAGGTCCTTTAACTTTCTCAGATACGTCTTCTTGACGTTCCGCAATACCTTTAACAATCACAGCTAAGCGTCTTGGTGTTGAATAAGCAACTGCATCATCATAAGTTAATCGGTTATCAGTTAAAAACTGCTCAACTTTATCTTTTAATTGGTCACTTAATTCAGTTAAAAAACGAGCAGGTATTTCTTCCATTCCAACTTCTAATAAATAATCTTTTGTCATGTCAATCGCTCCTTTACGCTTTGTCTTTATTTAATAATGGGAAGCCAAGTTCTTCACGCTCATTAACAAATGCTTGTGCAACAGAGCGAGCCATCTTTCTAATTCTACCTAAGTACCCAGCACGGTCTGACTGAGAGATCACTCCACGTGCATCAAGTAAATTGAATGTGTGCGAACATTTTAAGATGTAATCATAGGCTGGATGTGACAGTCCATTATCAATTAAATTCATTGCTTCTTTTTCAAATGCATTAAATTGAGTGAAAAGCATTTCTGTATTACTTAAATCAAATGAGTAAGTCGAGTGTTCACGTTCAGGTTGTTTAAATATTTCACCATATTTCACTCCCGGAGCCCATTCTAAATCATAAACATTATCCACATCTAGAATATACATGGCTAAACGCTCTAGTCCATATGTTAATTCACTTGTTACTGGGTCTACTTTTAAACCACCTACTTGTTGGAAGTAAGTAAATTGTGTAATTTCCATTCCATCAATCCATACTTCCCATCCTAATCCTGCACAGCCTAATGATGGGTTTTCCCAGTTATCTTCAACAAAACGAATGTCATGCGCAAGTGGGTCAATCCCTAAAGCCACTAAGCTATCTAAGTATAATTCTTGAATATTTGTCGGAGATGGTTTCATCACAACTTGAAATTGATGATGTTGATATAAACGGTTTGGGTTTTCACCATAACGCCCATCAGCTGGACGTCTTGATGGTTCAACATACGCTGCATTCCAAGGCTCAGGTCCGATTGCACGTAAGAAAGTATACGGGCTCATTGTCCCTGCTCCTTTTTCAGTGTCATAACTTTGTAAAATTAAACACCCTTGTTCTGCCCAAAATTGTTGTAATGTTAATATCATTTCTTGAATTGTCTTTGCCATTGATAATTCCTCTTTTCTGTAAAATAAAAAAACTGCCCCTATGATTAGATAAAAATCTAAATCATAGGGACGAAGTAAATTCGCGGTTCCACCCTAATTCAAGCGTTAACTTGCACTTATGTCAAACGATTCAATTAAAAAAACACTTTTAAGGCTGCCTTCGATTTGGTCTAGCTTTCACTCTCCTAGACTCGCTTTACTATCTTATTTAATCACCTTAATACATAGAACATCATACTACAATTCACTCAAATTCTCAATCAGATTTGTGTCGTTTTCTGATGACATCTTGCATGGAAGCACTTAATGTATCCAAATTATTTAAATAACTCTTGCTCTTTAAGTTAATACCGACAAATTCTTTATAAATTTCATCCATTAATCGACGCAATTCTTGAATAGTCTCTTGACTAACTTGAATACTATTAATTTGATGCAAACTAGCTAAATCAAGTCGACTTGCAATAAACATTGCCTTAGGCGCGATATGCATTCGAAATGAATCTTCATGAAAGTGCTTCTGACATAACACTCCTTGTAATTTCATACTGAAATCAAAGGGCTGTACCGTTGTCCCACAGATGCGACATCGATCAAAATGTATGTCAAAACCAAAATATCTTAGTAACTTAATCTCCATGCTGATCGTAATCGCTTCGTAAGAGACATCGCTATTCATTAGTTCCAATGCTTTCTTTAGCATATCATATAATGCTTGATCGGGTGTGTTGTCATTAATCGCTGCATCGACTAATTGAGTCACATAACTTGAATATGCTTGTTTCATATAATCAGTTTGAATTTTCCGGTGAATTTCAATCGTATTCGCTTCTTTTAGAAAAGACAAGCCTTCTTCATTTATGTTGCCAATATAGTGGTTCACTGTGAGTGGTATCAGTTGACTAGTTAAGCGATGATTAGGTTTTTGTAAGCCTCTTACAAAGAACATTTTTGTTCCATAATCTTCTGTAAAAATCTTTACGAGCGCATCATGTTCCAGATGCTTTCTTTGAAACAAAACAATCCCTTCGAACCGTTCATTCAACTAATCACCTCTATCGTTTAATAATTATCTGGTTGATAACCAAAGTCATTCAATTGAGTGCGACGATCGCGCCAATTCTTTTGAACTTTCACCCATAAATCGAGATAAACTTTATCTCCTAATAGAATTTCAATATCTCGACGAGCGCGTTGTCCAATTTTTTTAATCATTGATCCTTGGGCTCCGATAATAATACCTTTTTGAGAACTACGTTCGACAATAATAGCAGCTTGAATCTCAATCTTATCATCTTCGTTACGTTTCATACTCTCAACTTGAACCGCTACTGAATGCGGAATCTCTTCGCGTGTTAATTCTAATATTTTCTCACGAATAAATTCAGCGACAATAAAGTATTCTGGATGATCCATCACTTGGTCAGCTGGATAGTATTGAGGTCCTTCTGGAATAATTTCTTTAATTCCTTTGATTAGTGCATCAACGTTATTACCTTCCGTGGCACTGATTGGATAGATTTCATCAAAATCATGTTCTTGACGGTAAGTGTCAATGATTGGTAATAATTCGTCTGGTGTTACTAAGTCAATCTTATTAATAACTAAGAACACAGGAATGTTTGCTTGTTTCACACGTTCAATCACTAAGCGGTCTCCAGGTCCGATTTTTTCAGAGGCATTCACAACTACTAAGATTCCATCTACCCCTTTAAGTGCGCTGTATGCTGCATTCAACATAAAGTCACCTAACGCATGTTTCGGTTTATGAATTCCCGGTGTATCAATGAAGACAATTTGGCTTTCTTCATCGGTCACAACCCCTTGAATTCGATTACGAGTTGTTTGCGCTTTGTCAGACATAATGGCTACTTTTTGTCCGACGAAACGGTTTAATAAAGTTGATTTCCCTACATTTGGTCTACCAATAATGGTAATAAAACCTGATTTAAATTTGTTATTTTTCATAAACACTCCTTAATTAATAAATATTAACTTCCAAATTTTTGGTATAAATATAATCATTCCAATAACAACCGACATGGTTGCAACCACTAATACTGCACCAGCGGATGCATCTTTTGCTTTTTTCGCTAGTTGATGGTACTCCTTTTGACACGCTAAATCAACTGTATGTTCGATGGAAGTGTTCAATAATTCCATACCGATGACTAAGCCGATGCAAATAACGATACTTAACCACTCTACTAAACTAATATTGAATAAAAAGCCCGCAACAATAACTAAAACTGTAATAATCATATGGATTTTAATATTTCTTTCAATTTTTACAGTCTCCATAATCCCTTGAACTGCATGATAAACAGACTTTGTAAATTTGTTATTGCCCTCGTGAAAAGCCATTTTCTTCTAGCACCTCTTCTTGTAACGAGAACATTTCTTTTTCGTCAGCTTCGGTTTGATGGTCATACCCATTCAAATGTAAGAAGCCATGGACAGCTAAGAATGCTAATTCTCTTTCGACTGAATGTCCATAATCTTCAGCCTGCTCAACAGTTTTTTCAAAAGAAATAATAATATCTCCTAAGTGTTTAGACACATCATTGCCACCTTCAATGTCAGAAAATGAATCAAAGTTGAAGTTCGGTGCCTCATCTACGTCTTCCTCTAAAGCAAAACTTAATACATCCGTTGGGCGATCAATACCACGATACTCTTTATTCAATTCATGAATAATATCATTAGATACGATTGAGATATCGACTTCGATACCTTCGCCTAATCCAAGTTTGTGAGCTGTTTGGGTAATAATGTGGTTTAACATCTCTGTATGTTCTTCAGTTAGTAACCCATCTTCATCTATTAAATCTATAATCATTAGTTGTCCTCCGTTTTTTAATCTGGATACTCCACCCGAGTATGAAATGTACTTGCTATAGTGTGTACAATTGATTTTTTAACTTTTTCTAATTCAGCGACTGTCATATGACACTCTTCAAATTGTCCTTCAGCCAATTTCCCATTAATAATATTATCAACTAAATTTTCAAATGCCGTTTGCGTATGTTCCTTAATTGTTCTAGAAGCGGCTTCAACTGAATCAGCAATCATGATAATCATCGCCTCTTTACTTTGAGGCTTAGGTCCAGGATAGCGGAACTTTTCCTCGTCCACATGATTGTTTGTTTGTTTAGCCTGATGATAAAAATACCTTACTAAAGTGGTTCCGTGATGTTGCATACAAATATCTATAACACTTTCTGGCATATCATATTCTCGTAAGATCTTTTCACCTTCAGTGACATGCCCAATAATAATGGCAGCACTCTCTTCAGCCGTCACCATTGAATGTGGAGACTCCATTCCTTCAGATAAATTCTCAACGAAAAACAATGGATGATTTACCTTTCCAATATCATGGTAATACGATGCAATTCTTACTAATAATGAATCTGCTCCGATAGCATCCGCAGCATTCGCTGAAATATTCGCTACCATCATACTATGGTGATATGAGCCTGGTGCTTTCTCTACAATACTTTTCAATAGCGGATGAGTTAAATTCGCTAGTTGGTTTAAAGTTAATGGTGCTTTACTGCTTAAAAGTTTATGCCAGTATGGTTCAATAAAGAAATAAATACCAAAGGCTATCAGTAAATTAAATAATATAAACGATAATATAACAATTGAAATTTCAGATACTAATGAAACGTTCGTCATCAACACAATCGGCATGGCAAATACAGAATGCAAGACCAATGCATATAAAAAGCCGTACCTTAATGAGTTTTTATTCTTAACTAGTAATTGATAACTTAATGAAATTAGAGAACTAAAGAAATAAAAACTTGTAATCATAAAGGTCACAGTCATACTATCGCCGTCATGAGAAATAAATAATGCAAGTAAATTGAAAAAGCCCATAAAGAATAAGGTTAATCTTATATTGGTTCTTGGTCTTAATAACATTGGGATCACATAGATTGGCAGAAATAACATGGCGTAATCAATCCCATTCAATTGCAATATATACAACACTCTCAAGACAAGAAAACTTACTGTAAAGAGTAAGCCATAACCCAGGATTTGTGTACCCAATTCAATGTCCAATAGCGCATTTTCTTTCTCTTTTACAACATAGTAAACAAGTGCGATTGCATGAATGATAATAACTGCTGCAAAAGCAATTAATAAATCATTGTTAGACTCTCGATCTAGATAACCAAGCAAATCTAATTGTCTGTAAGTCGTTTGGTTAATAATGTGCCCTTCTTGAACGATTATTTGCCCTTGTAAGATATAGCTCGGTTGAACAGCATTCTCTGCTTCTGCACGACGCTTTTCTGTCTCGCTTTCACTATAAACTACGGTTGGTACAACCAATTCTTGCATTAATTCGCTGATAATGCCCTTATTTTCAGAGTTTATATCCAATTCGCTAATATATTGATTCACATCTGATAAAATTTGATTTAAATCAGTCGATTCAATTTCACTACTTAAAACACTCGCAAGTAAATCATTGATTTGTTGTTGCATTTGATTTAAATCTTCATTATTTACTGTTAACAGTCTAGTAATAGAATCCACTGATAACGATTCATCTAATTCTTCGACCGAATCACTCTCACTCGCTAAGATTGCTTGATTATAAATAACAAGCTGTTCCGTGGCTTCTAATTGTCCAAAAGGAACAGATTGTGTCTCAGCTCGTTGACTATCTATCGAGGTGATACCCACCAGACCACTTAATACAGAATCTTCAAGCATCTCATTAATGTCAACAGTTGAGTACTCATTCTCTCTAATAGAATAAATTAAATTAAAAAACTCTTCAGTCTGCTCCACTTGTTGATCAAGAATAGCAGGCTGAAAAACATATGCGTCTGGCACGCTTGAGCGTGCACGTTCCATATTAATCTCAGTCTGTTCAGTATCTTCTATCGTCACAGGAGCTTGAACTGTTTTCTCCGCAACTTGGTTGATGCGAAAGTTATATTGTTCAGGTTGCACATCTGTAAAACCTATAAAAAATATCAACACAGACATAAGCAAAATAATTAGAGGGATGAATAATGTCCCTAAAACCGTCTGTAGTTTCCGTAATTGCTGGTTCATTTTACTCCCCCTCTATATAAAATTAATCTTCAGAATAAGCTCTAATAATATCCGCTACAACTGGATGACGTACAACATCAAATTCATCAAAGTAATTAAATTTAATTTTATTTATTTTATTTAATTTTCTCTCAGCATCAATTAAGCCTGATTTAACACCTTTTGGTAAGTCAATTTGAGTTTGGTCTCCGTTAATAATCATCTTAGAACCAAAGCCAAGTCGTGTTAAGAACATCTTCATTTGTGCAATGGTTGTATTTTGAGCTTCATCTAAGATAACAAAAGCGTCATCTAATGTACGACCACGCATATATGCTAAAGGCGCAATTTCAATAATACCTCTTTCCATCAAACGATTTGTATGTTCCATCCCAAAAATAGCATAAAGTGCATCGTAAACAGGTCTCAGATATGGATCTACTTTTTCTTTCAAGTCGCCTGGTAAAAATCCAAGGCTCTCTCCGGCTTCTACGGCAGGACGAGTTAAGATGATTTTCTTAACACGGCCTTCTCTCATAGCTTGAACTGCTAAAACTACCGCTAAGAAAGTTTTCCCTGTACCTGCTGGCCCGATTCCAAACACCACATCGTGAGTTTCAACTGCTTTGACATATTGTAATTGTCCAAAATTTTTCGCACGAATCGCTGTTCCGTCATATGCTCGACCGATGACTTCTTCAAATAGGTTAATGAAATATTCAATGGTTCCATTTTTTGCCATCTTAACAGCAGTAATGATATCCATCGTTCGAGGGGTAATCCCTCTTTCTAAAAGCTCAACTAAATTCAACATGATTGCTCGTGTCATCTCAACATCATCTTCTTTTCCTGATATTGTTATGACTTCGCCACGATTACTCACCTGAATGTTAAAGTTCTCTTCGAGTAATCGAACATACTTATCATGTGTTCCTAGTATCGCTAATAACCAATCTTGGTTTGATACAATAACTTGTTGTGAAAATGCATCTGCTCCGCTCAAATAATACGCTCCTTTTATCATTGTCTTTAATTAAAATAAGATTACCATAAATACATAAAAAAATGAACTTTAGTACCTAATTATAACAAAATCCTTTAAACATTGCATGGTAGAGCAAAGTTACTTCATTTTTTCATCTTTACATCTAATTTACACAATATTTACAGGAAATTTACACTTCTATCGTATAGTTAGTGATGGAAATAACAAAAATATTGTAGAAGGAGAATGTAATTGAAATCTTTGAAAAAAATGGTCTTGTCTGCTTTACTGGCAACCACTATGTTATCAAGCGTTGGATTTAATGTTCACGCACAAGAAACAACCACAGGTTCAATCACTGAAAATACACATATTGCTAATGAGGAACGTGCGAATGACGAGGCATATTCTGAAGAAGCAATTACGGCAGAAGACGGCTTTGAATTCGATGATGAAGGGAATATTACGGCTGTAACGATTGGTGGAGAAACTGCAGATGTTACTCAAGAAAACCCAGCTAATCCGGAAACACCTGAAAATAATTCACCAAACAGAATTACAACAAACTTAACCGATGACCCTTCGACATCTATGCACTTCCAATGGCATACAACCGATGCAGATGAGAATGCAAAATTATACATTTGGGAAGAGGGGCAATCGATGGATGACGCTATTGAAGTAGATCCTGAAATCATTGAGATTGATGATGCCTTCTATAACCAAATGACAGAAGACGGGCATTACGTTTATGCTATTATGTGGGATGAGGAAGAGAATGAGCCCATAACAGACGATGATGACCCATGGATTGCAACTGAAAATCCTGATGAAGTTGTTGGATACTATACTGATGAAGTATTCTCAGATGACAACCTATTATGGTTAGACAAAGGGTTTGATAATTATTCTTTAGGTTTACCTTACCCTAGCTTTACTGAAACAGCATATAAAGCAACAGTGACTGAATTAAATCCAAACACTGTATATCACTATACAGTTGGAAATAAAGACGGTGAATTATCAGACGAAGCGACATTTACAACAGCAAGCGAATCAAGTGATGATTTCTCATTCATTCACTATACTGACACTCAAAACGCTTTCTCATCAGAAAACCAACGTTCAGAAGCAGATTATTCAAATTCAACCATTCAATCAATGTTAGAAAATCCTAATGCAGAAGATGCCCGCTTTGCACTACACACAGGTGATGTAGTTAATGATGACTGGAACGATACAGAATGGAACTTAACTTTAGATGCATTATTACCATTAAATAATGAAATGCCACATATGTTTATCACCGGTAACCATGATAATGATAACTTCTTAGATCATATTAATACCGACAATGCAGTTGAAGGGATGGATTCTGGTGCAGCTTATTCAACACGTTATAACGGTGTACAATTCATTAACTTAAACACTGAACAAGCAAATGAATCAGACGAAGATGAAGCACCAGCAATCTTAGATAACCAAATGAAGTGGTTTGAAGAAGAGTTACAAAAAGCTCAAGAAGCTAAGGACAACGGAGACATTGACTGGGTATTTGTCAGCTATCACCGCCCTCTATTCTCTTCATCTTATCATTCATTAGAAGATGAAAGTGTCCAATTAATTCGTGATGATTTAATGGCTTTACTAGATGAGTATGATGTAGACTTAGTCTTCAATGGGCACGATCATAACTTAACCGTGACTCATGCACTAACTCATAATGCTGAAACCTTCGGTAACGCAGAAGTAGCCACTGCAGGTGAAACGAATGAAGATGTGACAACGTTCAATAATCCTGAAGGAACGGTCTTCTTCATTCCTAGTACAGCGGGAACTAAGACTTATAATACGATTTATAAGCTTGAAAGTTTTGATTGGATCTTAGAAAACGAAGATATTCATGAAACATACGAAGACTTATTCGGTCATGAAATAACCGAAGAAAATATTAATAGCTTCCGCGAGTTGTTATTAACAGAAGAACAACCTTTCATTTCTTCATTCTATGCAGAAGGTCATTCAAATGCACGTGAATCAAACTTCCAACACTACTCTGTTGTAGACGTAACTTCGGATACTGTCACTTATGAATTATATCAAGTGGTTGGTGAAGATTTAGACAACCGTGAAACGACACTTGTTCATTCTTATGAAATTACAAAATAATTTTCTTTACTAGAAAAATAAAGCTGCGAGTAATATTTCTTTTACTCACAGCTTTTTCTATGGAAAATAAAAACACCCTTTCGGGTGTTTAAAAAGATTAACCTAATAGATTCTTTGTAACTTCTTTTACAAGATTACCATCAGCTTTTCCTTTTAGGTTGGCCATAGCTTTCCCCATAACTTTACCAAAGTCAGACTTAGACGTTGCATTCAGTTCGTCCATTACTTTTCGAACTTCAACTTCAATCTCTTCTTCTGATAATTGTTTAGGTAAGTAACGTTCGACTACTACAATTTCATCGGTTACTTCATCTACTAAATCTTGTCGTCCAGCTTTTTCAAATTCAGCTAAAGAATCTTTACGCTGTTTTAATTCGCGAGAAATAATCGTAATTTCTTGCTCCTCATTTAAAGGTTCAGAATGCTCTAATTGCTCCATTTGTAATGCCGACTTCAACATACGTAATACTTTTAAAGTCTCTTTATCTCTAGCCTTCATCGCTTGCTTGACGTCTTGATTAATTCGTTCAGTTAGTGACATTTCGCCTCACCTATCTGTTATTTAGAATTTTCTTTTACGAGCTGCTTCCGATTTTTTCTTACGTTTAACACTTGGTTTTTCGTAAAATTCACGTTTACGTGCTTCTCTTAAAGTACCTGTTTTTGAAACATCTCGCTTAAAGCGACGAAGAGCGTCTTCTAATGATTCGTTATCACGAACTACTGTTTTAGACATTATGAATCCCCTCCTCCCAAGCTTTTCTGACCTTACTATTTTTTATGCAAAATAATAAAGTTCTTGTAATATTATAATCAAACAACCTTGTCTTTGCAAGGTCTTAATGAAACTTTTTTCATAGAAAGTGTCAATTTATTTCCAAAAATTCGATTAAATATAGGTTTTTTATGCTGTTTATCGCAAAATTTATTAGATAAGATTTTTAATTTAAGTTTTATACTTTACACTTTGAACATAAACCAAATATTTCAAATCGATGTGTGTCAATTTGAACATCATTTAAAGCATCCGTCATTTTGGTTAAATCCATCGGGCATGTTTCTAAAGGTATTGCCATCCCACAATTTGTACAAATGAAATGATGGTGATGGTGATTGTGGTCTAAACAATTCATACGAAAATGTTGTTCTTGGTTATATTCTGTTGCTTCCAGAATACCAGCTTCGACAAAGTCATATACATTACGATACGTAGTGTTGTAACTCATTGTGGGATAATTTTCTGTTAGCTTCTCATGAACTGTTTGCGCACTTAAGTAACGATCATTACACGCAAACAGCGTTAATATTTCTTGTCTTTTTTTAGTGTTTTTAAAGCCGAATTCTTTTAATTTTAAAATTGCTTCATTAATTTTATTTTCTTCTTTTTTTGTTATAACTTCATAAGTCATTACTTGACGTCTCCTTATATAAATATGCTATGATGTAAGAACTTATAGGGGGTCATTTTAACATGAATAATAATAAAGTACTACATTATTATATTTTATCAGATTCAATTGGAGAAACTGCTCAAAAGGTGGCAAAAGCCTCTTTCGCACAGTTTCCTAATGTCAATACAGTATCACATAAATATACATTTATTTCAAACCATGAAACACTTCAATCTATTCTTGAAGATGCAAATGAACATGATGGTTTAGTGTTTATGACAATTGCCGATGCAGAACTTGCTAAATTTGCTGAAAAATATTGCATTAAGACTGGTTTAATTTGTTATAACTTAATTCAACCTTTCACTTTAGAAATTGCTCGTCGATTAGAAACTGAACCATCTGCTATCAGTGGTGCCCAATATGAATTATCAGAAGATTATTTCGATCGCATTCGTGCCATGGAATTCTGTCTAGCTTACGATGATGGTAAAGATCCTAAAGGTTTACGCGAAGCTGAGATTGTTATTCTAGGTATTTCTCGAACTGGTAAAACACCATTAAGTATGTATCTAGGTACTTTAGGCTATAAGGTCGCAAACTTACCTTTAATTCCTGAAAAGGAAGTCACACCGATTCTATACGAAATCGATCCAAAGAAAATCATTGGTTTAACGAATAGTTCTGCTGTAATAAATAAACATCGAGAATCGCGTATGAAGGAATACGGCATAGGTACGGGTTCAAAATATGCTTCTAAAACACGTGTCAATGAAGAGTTGGAATACGCTCATAAAATTTATGAAGAGTTAGGTTGTCCAATTATTAATGTTTCTGATCGTAGCATTGAAGAATCAGCGAGTATCGTCATGGAAGTCATGAATTTACCACAAAGAATCTAATATCAAAATAAACACTAACGCATACTTGGCTCTCAAAGAGCGAAATATACGTTAGTGTTTTTTTAACTTAAAATATCTGTCATTAAATTCGGATTATAAGACTTCGCTTTAAACATAGCGATTTCTTCTTTATATGGGGCAACTTTAACCTTTTCTTTCTCAGGAAGTGGCACCCAAGGTGTTTCTAGAATCTTAGGTATATGACTTAATTGTGGATGATGAACAATTACATTCAATGTGTCAAAGCCAATAGATCCTTCACCAATATTAGCATGTCTATCTTTATGGCTCTTAAAAGGATTTTTTGAATCATTGATATGTAAGACTTTTAACCGATCTAAGCCAATCACTTTATCAAATTCGTTCAAAACTCCATCTAAATCATTCACAAGATCATACCCCGCATCATAAACGTGACATGTATCTAGGGTAACTGATAATTTCTCATTGAAAGTAACGCCATCAATAATAGCGGCTAACTCTTCAAAGTTTCTACCAATCTCTGTCCCCTTACCTGCCATGGTCTCTAAAGCAATCTGAGGTGATTGTTCAGATGTTAACACTCCATTCAAGCCGTTGATAATTTGCTTAATCCCAACTTCAGCACCCGCGCCCACATGTGCACCTGGATGCATCGTAATTTGAGTGGCACCAATAGCTTCTACGCGTTCAATTTCTTCTCGTAAAAATTGCATCGCAAATTCATGGTAGCCTTCCTTCGTTGTATTAGCGAGATTAATAATGTATGGAGCATGAACGGTGAAAAATTCAATACCCTTCCCCTTCATAAACGCCTTCGCTTCTTCAATTCTAAACTCAGAGACTTCTTTACGACGCGTGTTTTGAGGCGCACCAGTGTAAATCATAAAGATATTACTTCCGTAAGATGCTGCTTCTTGAGCAGCACCTAAAAGCATCTCTTTGCCTTTCATTGAAACATGTGATCCGATATACATGATATCTCTCCTTGTTTGTTAAACCTTTAAATTACTTTTTACTTTCTTTAACTGAAATATTTAATTCACGCAATTGGTCATTACTTACTCTACTTGGAGCTTGTGACATTAAGTCTAAGCCGCGTCCTGTTTTAGGGAAGGCAATTACTTCACGAATGTTTGGTTCTTGAGCTAGAATCATAACTAAACGATCTAATCCTAATGCAATTCCGCCGTGTGGTGGGAAGCCATAATCTAACGCGTCTAATAAGAAACCAAATTGACCATATGCTTCTTCTTTAGTGAAACCTAATAAACCAAACATTTGTTCTTGCATTTCACGAGTATGGATACGAATACTTCCTCCTCCAATTTCATAACCATTTAAAACAATGTCATACGCATTTGCTAACGCATCTGCAGGATTGTTTGATAATTCAGAGATATCTGAATTTTGTGGTGATGTGAATGGGTGGTGCATGGCAACATAACGCTTGTTGTCTTCATCATACTCAAGTAATGGCCAGTCTACTACCCAAAGGAAAGCTAATTCAGATGGGTCATATAATTCGTGCTTAGATCCTAAGTGAAGTCTAAGTGCGCCTAATGAGTCTGCTACGACTTTTGTAGAGTCAGCCATAAAGAAGATGATATCTCCTACTTTAGCGTCTAACGCATTGGTTAAGTAGTTGTAGTCTTCTTCTGATGAGAAGAATTTTGCAATTGGACCGTTAAAGCCATCTTCTGAAACTTTTGTCCATGCTAGACCTTTCGCTCCATATGGTTTAACTACGTTATATAATTCGTCTGCAGTTTTACGCGTATAATCGTCTGCATGACCTTTTAAGTTGATTGCTTTTACTTGACCACCGTTATCAACTGCACCTTTGAACACTCCAAAGTCAGTTGTTTTAGCGAAGTCTGAAAGATCCACTAATTTCATTTCGAAACGAATGTCAGGTTTATCTGAACCGTATTGATCCATCGCTTCTTGATAAGTCATTACTGGGAAATCTTCAGTGATTTCAATGCCTCTAGCTGCTTTCGCTACTGCTTTTAACATATCTTCAGTAAATTCTTGAATTTCTGCTTGAGTTAAGAAACTTGTTTCAATATCAACTTGTGTAAATTCTGGTTGACGGTCTCCACGTAAATCTTCATCACGGAAACAACGTACGATTTGGTAATAACGGTCCATTCCCGCACCCATTAATAATTGTTTGAATAATTGTGGTGATTGCGGTAATGCAAAGAAATGACCTGCGTTATTTCGTGTTGGAACTAAATAGTCACGTGCCCCTTCAGGTGTTGACTTAGTTAAGTAAGGTGTTTCAACATCGATAAAGTCCAAATTATTTAAGAATTGACGAATTGTTTGAGTCACTTGGTGACGTAAACGAATGTTGTTGAACATCTTCGGACGACGTAAATCGATGAAACGATTACGTAAACGTACTTCTTCATCAGTTTCAATGCTATCTTCAACATAAATTGGCGGTGTTTTACTTTTAGCAAGAACTGTTAATTCAGTGGCTAATAATTCAAATTCACCTGTTGGAATTTTAGGGTTTACTTGCTCATCTGCACGACGTTTTAAAGTCCCTGTGACTTCAACAACGTATTCACTTCTTAAGTGATCTGCTTCATCCATTTGTTCTGGAATATATTGAGCGTTGAAGACTACTTGACAGAAGCCTTCTCTATCACGTAAGTCAATAAAGATAACGCCACCTAAGTCACGGCGCTTTTGTACCCACCCTTTTAATGTTACCTCTTTATCTACAAATGATTCATTAATTAAACCTGCATAAGTCGTTCTCTTTTTCATTAGTATTTACCTCCAAAATATTTGTCAATGGCTGATGTATCAACAGTTAATTTGCGATACTCGCCCATAAAGTCTGTCATTAAATCATCAAAAGCAACTTCGGTTTGTTTCCCAGTTCCTTGATGTTTTACTTGGACTTTTCCTGTTTCAATCTCTTGTTCTCCAATCGTAATCACAAGCGTTGTATTTAATTTATCAGCTGTCTTAAATTGTGATTTCATGCTTCGATTTAAGTAGTCACGATCAGCAACTAAACCATCTTTTCTAGCTGCATGAACAACTTGTAATGCCATCATATTTGCCTCTTCACCTAAGCTCATCACAAAGATATCTAGGCCTTCAGATTCAGGAATGTCAACGTCTTGATTCTCTAATAGAAGCATTAATCTTTCTAAACCAATACCGAAACCAAAGCCAGGTGTCTTTGGTCCGCCTAATTGTTCGACTAAGCCATCATAGCGTCCACCACCACATACAGTGGACTGTGCCCCAATAGAATCGTCAGTAGCCAGGATTTCAAAGATTGTATCTTGATAATAATCTAGGCCACGAACAATAGTTGGTGTCACAGTGAATGGAATATTCAGCGCATTTAGTAATGCTTGAACTTCATCAAAGTGTTTCTGACTTTCTTCGCCTAGAAAATCTAGAATAACTGGCGCAGACTCAGCTAAAGCTTTGTCTCTCTTATCTTTTGAATCGATAATACGCATTGGGTTATCAGCCAGACGTCTTTGCGAATCTTCACTTAATTGATCTTTAAGGGGTGTAAAGTATTCGATTAAAGCATTACGATAATTCTCACGTTCTTCAGGTTTTCCTAAAGAGTTAATGTGTAGTGATAAATTTGATAAACCTAATTCATCAAATAAATCCATCGCTAATGCAATACCTTCCACATCAGTCGCAGGATTTGTACTACCAAACACTTCGATTCCTAATTGATGGAATTGACGCTGTCTTCCAGCTTGTGGTCTTTCATAACGGAACATAGGCTCCATATAATAAACTTTTAACGGCTGTGGATGTTCAGGTCCATGCAATTTATGCTCGATATAAGCACGGGCAATTGGTGCCGTTCCTTCTGGACGTAAAGCCAGGTGACGGTCCCCTTTATCCATAAAATCATACATTTCTTTAGAAACTATATCTGTCGTATTCCCTACAGATCGTTTAAATAAATCAATCGATTCGAATAAAGGTGTTCTAATTTCTTTAAAGTTATATGAATCTAATACTGCACGAGCAGTATCTTCAACATAATGCCATTTATCAATATTAACTGGCAGAATATCTTCTGTTCCTTTTGGTTTTTTTAACATAATTTACCTCCATAAATATAAAAAAGCCCTACAGCAAGTTGCTATAGGACGTCTTCAACGCGGTACCACCTAAATTTGTAACAATATATATTATTACCTTAGAACTGTAACGTAGTTAACGGAACAACTTTGCATTGTTCATCTCCATAGTGTCTTCAATGGCTCATCTTCTACTTTCAGCGGAATGAGAAGTCTCTGTTATTGAGGCATTTACTTGGCTACTTCAACGATTTTATTAAAATACTCCTTTATTATAGAGTCTAATTAAAATTTAATCAACTAATTTATTAAAGGTTTCAAATTAAATCGTTTCCAAGCAATGTTTCTTCTACTATGATAAAATATATGAGGTAATCAGCAAATGATTTAAAACCAAACTAATGACATATTAATCGGCTTGTCTACTCTTTATATTGAAAATCTATGTTGCCTTAACGGATTTATAACAAACATATTACTATTGAGTGACAAAGGTTAATCGTATTTGAATTTATGTTACACAATTTATATAATAAAATTAATATCTTTAAAATTTTTGTAGGAGTGGGGGGATTTTATCAATACCTTCAATATATTCTTAAAACGACTTTATACTAAAAAGTATTTTCCACCTTTTATTACATTCATTTTAATTTTACTTAGTTCCATTGCTATCTTAAGCTTAACAACGAGTGAATTAATGATGATAGAAAAAGAGTCTGTCGTTTTAAGAAGTCAACCAGCAACAAATAGCCAAGCCATTGATACCATCGATATAAACTCTACTGTGAATGTTATATCCGAACGAAATGGTTGGTTACGAGTGCGTTATAAAGGAACATCTGAAGGTTGGATTCCAAAGTGGTTACTTGATAACGATAATTTAGTAACTGATCAAAATCTTGCCGCTCATTTGCTTGTTGTATCACCAATATATTCTGAGCAAACAACTGATTCACAGCAGTTAGCTGACATTGATGCGGGCACTTATTTAATTGTTAATTTCGAAAGTAATGGCTGGGTGCAAGTTGTCTATGAGAACCAATATGGCTATATTCCAACGAGTTCTGTAGAGTTAATCCATCAAGATGCGATTCCTGAATCAGTACCTGACCCTGAATCAACAGAAGAATCTTTACCAGATGAAATGACGCAAGAAGAATTAGAAGAAGCTGAAAGATTAGTAATCGTACGACAAGAAAACCAAGCCTTCTTATCAGCACCGGATTTATATTCGGACATCATCTATACACCATCTATCAATCAACGCTTTAAACTCATTGATATTACTACTGGTACAGATGAAACTGAGTTCTATTTGGTTGAAGATGAAACTGGTATTAGAGGATACATTGAATCTCGTATCGCTGCCCTTGGAAGCGACTCGTTAAATCATGTCGGCACAACCAATCCTGGTTCCTTAGCCGACGCAACCATAATGATTGACGCAGGTCATGGTGGCGAAGATTCTGGAGCGATTAGCTTAGATAATATTACATATGAAAAAGATGTTACTTTACGGACAGCAGAAATCTTACAGGAGAAATTGGAAGCTGCTGGTGCGACTGTTCTTCAAACTCGTTCAACTGATGAATTCGTTGACTTAGATGAGCGAACAATCCTAAGTAACGAAGCCAATGTCGATGCATTCTTATCACTTCACTATGATTCGTCACCTGTGCCTGATTGGCACGGGACCACGACTTATTATTTCCATGAAGATGACTTTGATTTAGCTGATAATATTAATCAACAACTGGCTCAGTTTGAATTGCCAAACAATAACGTTGTCTTTGGTAATTATCATGTTCTAAGAGAGAATAATCGACCAAGTGTTCTATTAGAGCTCGGATATATGAGTAATAGTACTGATATTGATTATATTCGTTCTCAAGAATATCTTGATCGTATTACTGACTTAATTGTCGCTGGTTTAGAAAATTACTATAATCAGTAATATAAATATAAAAATGACGCTATCACATTCAACGTGATAGCGTCATTTTTATTGATTTATAAACTTCTATTTTTTGAATCTAAGAGAATTGTTACCGGACCATCGTTTATAATTGATACTTTCATATCAGCACCAAACTTTCCGACTTCAACTTTGTAGCCGTACTCTCGCAAAGCTTGGTTAAAATCTTCATACAATGTGTTTGCCATATCAGGCTTCGCTGCATTGGTAAAACTTGGCCGGTTCCCTTTTTTTGTATTACCATATAAGGTAAATTGGCTAATCGATAGAATATCTCCACCAACATCTGATAAAGAAAGGTTAACTTTACTGTCCCCATCTTCAAAAAGTCGCATATTGGCTACTTTTCTAGCTAAGTAAGCAACATCTTCTTGAGTATCCTCATGCGTCACGCCAACTAATAACACGTAGCCTCGGTCTATTTGTCCGAAAATTTCGCCGTCGACTTTAACATGACTCTCTAAACTTCTTTGAATTAAAACTCGCATCATAACAACCTTTCTTTTGAACTATCAATAACTATTGAATAAAGAATATTATCCCGTCACACGTTTTACTTCATAGACATCTGGTATATTTTTCAATTTATTAATTAAATCATCTAACTGCATCGTATTCGAAACAGCCACTTTAAGTGATACTGTAGCGGAACTATTTTTATCTCGTTTCCCGTTAACACTTAGTAAACTTTTCACTGTATGGCTGACAACATGCAGAACATCATTAATTAAGCCGGCTCGATCAAAACCAATAATGAATAATTCTGTGATATATTCTTCGGTTGGTTGGAATTCTTGATCCCATTTAACATCAATTAATCGATCGTTTAATTCCGTTTCTGCTAACAAATTAGGGCAATCTTTACGGTGAACTGAAATCCCTCGTCCACGTGTAATATAACCAATAATTTCATCACCAGGAACTGGATTACAACATTTACTTAAGCGAATCATTAAATTATCGGCACCTTCAACCACAACACCACTCTCATGGACGGTTCTTTGGCGTTGACGATTTGAAGCCTCTTTTGAAATAGTTGTGTCATTATCAAGCATTTCTTCTTCAGCTTTTTCTTGTTTTAAATCTAAGAAGTTAATTATCGTTGACACACTAACCTCACCTAATCCAATGGAAGCAAATAAATCCGTTAAAGTATTGAAGTTAAAGCGCTCTAATAAACTAGCTTCGACTTTTTTATTATTTAATACTTTTAGTGAGTGGCCTGTTTCTTTCAGTTCTTTTTCTAAGATACTTTCGCCAAGTTCACTATTCTCTTCAAGGTCTTGGAGTTTAAAGAACCGTTTAATTCGGTTGCGGGCTTTACTCGTATTAGTAAACTTCAACCAATCACGACTGGGTCCGTTCGAATTTGAATTAGTCAATATGTTAACAATGTCACCATTCTTCAGTTTATAATCTAAGGCGACAATTCGTCCGTTAACTTTAGCACCAATTGTTTTGTTCCCTATTTCGGAGTGAATGTGATAAGCAAAGTCAATCGGACCAGAGCCTGTTGGAAGTTCCATCACTTCTCCGTTTGGTGTAAATACATAGACTTGATCTTTAAATAAATCTTCTTTAACAAAATCCATAAATTCACTGGCATCTTTAGCATCATCTTGTAATTCAACTAAATCACGGAACCATGTCATCTGTTTATTGATACTATCTTCTTCATCAACCTTACTTGTCTTACCTTCTTTATAAGCCCAATGAGCTGCCACCCCATATTCAGCAACCATATGCATTTGTTTAGTTCTAATCTGAATTTCAACGGGTTTGCCACTCGCTCCTATAACGGTCGTATGAATCGATTGATACATATTCGCTTTTGGCATGGCAATATAATCTTTAAATCTGCCAGGCATTGGCTTCCACTGCGTATGCACAGCTCCCAATACAGCGTAACAATCTTTAATTGAATCAACAATGACTCGAATAGCTAATAAGTCATAAATATCATCAAATTCTTTTCTTTGGTCCACCATCTTACGATAAATAGAATAAATATGTTTCGGTCTTCCTGAAATATCTGCTTCAATCCCTAACTCTTCAACCGCAACTTTAATCTCATCAATTGTTTCTTGAATAAAGTTCTCGCGTTCCGTACGCTTCGTGTCCATCTGATTCACAATTGAATAGTAGTATTCTGAATTAACATAACGCAATGCAATGTCTTCAAGTTCCCACTTAATGGAGCTAATCCCTAAGCGATCAGCTAACGGTGCATAAATATCAATCGCTTCTTGTGATTTCTCAATCTGCTTTTCTTTACGCTGAAATTTCATCGTTCGCATATTATGTAATCTATCGGCTAATTTTACGATAATTACTCGTAAATCTTTACTCATTGCGAGTAACATTTTTCGATGGTTTTCGGCCAAAGCCTCTTGTTTACTTTGGAATTTCAATTTACCTAGTTTAGTAACTCCGTCAACTAAAAATGCAACGACTTCACTAAATTCATTCCGGATATCATCCAATGTTCGATCCGTATCTTCAACGACATCATGTAACAAACCTGTAGCGATTGTTGAAGGATCTAATTGTAACTCTGCCAAAATACCTGCTACTTGAATGGGGTGAATAATATAAGGTTCACCGGATAAGCGAAATTGGTCTTTATGAGCTTCCGTTGCATAATCAAGCGCACGCTGAATAAACTCCAAACTACTGTCATTCATGTACTTTGCACATAAATCAATTACCTCTTGTGCTGAAAAATCTTGTCCTTGCAAATTTATTCACCTCACTTCTTAAAATATAAGCGCAATTATAACCTAATTATACTCATTTAACAATATTGTGTTTTTTTCTTTGTATTTCATTATAACAAAAGACTGTGCCTTTGTTTAGCACAGCCTTTATTTGTGTTTTAAATTAGCTTAATAGTTATCATTAGATGTCGATAGTGTTCCTGATACAATTGCGATTCCTTTTGAAGCTCCAATACGCGTTGCTCCAGCTTCAATCATAGCGATGGCTTCATCATAATTACTTACGCCACCACTTGCTTTAACACCTAAATCTGGACCTATGGCTTCACGCATTAATTTAACATCAGCTAGCGTCGCTCCTCCAGTAGAGAATCCAGTTGAAGTCTTAACAAAGTCTGCTCCAGATTCTTTAACGACTTCTGATGCTTTACGTTTCTCGTCATCTGTCAATAAAGACGTTTCAATAATTACTTTGGTTGTAATTGACTCATCAACCGCTCCAACAACTGCTTTGATTTCTTCTAGAACATAAGCCCAGTCTCCATCTTTAGCACGAGAAATATTGATGACCATATCAATCTCATCTGCGCCATCTTTGACAGCTTGTTGTGCTTCAAAAACTTTTACTTCCGTCGCATTTGCGCCTAAAGGGAAACCAATGACCGTACAAACTAAGCTATCTGAGTCTTTTAATAATTCTTTGGATTTTGCAACAAATGCTGGGTTAATACAAACTGATTTAAAATTATATTCTGCTGCTTCTTGGCATAATTTTTCAATTTGTTCCTCAGTTGCATCTGCTTTTAATAAGGTGTGGTCAATATATTTTGCTAATTCCATTCTATCTCCTCTTTCTATACTTCTAAATGATAACTCATTGCGCTTAAAGCGTATATAGGTGCCGTTTCGGCTCTTAAAATCCGTGGACCTAAACTACATTCAATATACCCTACTTCTTTCAATTTGGCTACTTCTAACTCTGTTAAACCACCCTCTGAACCAAAGACGATGATTAAATTATCCCCTGCTTGAACTTCTTTCAAGGTTTCTTTAAGTTGGCCGTGTTGTCCTTTCTTAGCAGTCTCTTCATAAGCAATTAATTTATGCTTATAATTATCGGCTTCTTTTTGCAAAGTATCAATGGTAGATAAATGATTAATCTCTGGGATCACATTACGGTGGCATTGTTCTGCTGCTTCTTTACTAATGCGTTCCAGTCGTTCGATTCGGTTACTAATTTTATTACCTTTCCACTTTACAACATCTCTGTCCAATGCCAAAGGGATAAATTCATTCATCCCGCATTCGGTTGCCTTTTGAACAATTAAATCAATCTTGTCATTCTTTGATAAACCACAAGCAATAGTTACTTGAATGGGTAATTCAGTTTGTTGGTCTTCTAAAGCATTTATAATTCGTAAGTTTGCTACGTTATCTTCAATTGTCTCTATCTTTGCTTTATAAGCGATATTTGTTGAATCTACGATTATAACTTCGTCATCAATCTTTCCTCGCATCACTCGAACAATGTGATGATTATCAACTTTTTCTAGTTGAATCTGTTGATTAACTTCTAGGGCTTGATTTGAAAAATAACGTTGCATTAGTCCATATCTCCCTTAACAACAATATAATTTACCCATTCTCTCATCTGAGTTTTTTGATAAATTTCAAAGTTGTGAGTTTCAATTGCTTCTTCAATAAACGACGCTTTCTCATTTAAAATACCGCCTAAAATCAGATACCCATTGTCATTCAGCAATTTATGAGCATCAGAGAATAAATTTACTAGAATATGCGGCAAAATATTCGCAACAATGACATCCGCTGTTTGGTCAATCCCTTTTAGTAAATCATTTTCAATAAAGCGAATTTTTTGCGCGTCGATTAGATGACTAATCATTTCATGATTCTTTTGGGCATTTAAGTTACTAATGGCAGCATTGACTGCTTGAGGATCAAAATCCATCCCTAACACTTCTTTAGCTCCAAAAACAGAAGCAATAAAACTTAAGATTCCTGTCCCAGTGCCTACATCAAGAACGGTTTCTCCCCCTTGCATAACCATCTCAAGTGCCTGAGCACTAAGGCGAGTTGTCGGGTGATTCCCAGTACCAAAAGCAACGCCTGGATCCATAAAAATGACTTGTTCAAACGGTGCAGCTTCATAATTATCTTGCCATTCAGGCACAATGGATAAAAAGCGAGAAATTCGCTCTGGTTTATAATATTGCCTCCAATTTTCATGCCAATTTTCAGTTTCTAAATCAGCCACTTCAATCTTAAAATCACTTGTTCCAACAGTTTTTAATTGTTCTTCAAGTTTTTCTAAATCAATCTCAGATTCATAATAACCAATCACTTCGACGGGATGATTTAAGTAATCTTCAGGTAGTTCTTCTGGAATTTCACCAAATAAATTAGGATGATTTTCTAAATACCCTTGTGCATATTTAATTTCATTGCCTACTGCACCCGCTTCATTTAAATAGTAATTGACTAAATCTATATCCACTGTTTGCAAGGAATCTAACGTTACTTTTATTTCTTTCCATATTTTATCCATATTCAACACTCCTTAATTAATATCTTCATGATGTGGAAAATAAATGGGCGTTTTACTATAGCGATTGCTTTCAATTAAGCGGTTTTGGATTGCTTCAAAGTCACTCCATTTCCATTTCAATGAAAATTCTTCCACATCCGTTTCTGAAAGAAAATCAAGCCACTTGACATCAACAGAAGACGATAATTTTTTTAAGTATTTAACAATTACTAAACATTTTCCGTAATCAATTCCACGCTCACTATTCACTGGTATTGACACAATGTAATCCTTATCACTGAAGCGTTTATAACCGTCCTTGTAAATCATAATTTTTATATTATATACGAGGTCAGTTTGATGGCTGATGTTGTCATAATTATCTATAAAAGAAAGATTATTCGGATTTTCTAAATTCATTTGGAATATTAACTCAATCGCATTCTCTCGCTCTTGCCATTCAATAGCCCATTCACAATGAAAATAAGACTCCTCAATAAGTTGTTCAAACACATTTAATATATTTGCTCTATTCATTCATACACCACCTATTTAATCATTACATATTATGACTGATTTTCTAAGATAATTCAATTTAATTAACAACCACCAAGCTTATAATATGACATTAAAATTATTTGTTTTTTTCTCGCTATGTAGATATATTTTGTGAAAATATCATTTTACCCTTGTTATTCAAGACTTAACGCATTATAATGGATTAGCAATTTGTCTAATTTCATGGCATAATAAATGAAATTTAGTCTTTAAACTTAAACAAAATCGCTACTTTAGAGTTTTGCTTTGATATTTATTCAAAGTCATAGTAAACTTATAATGTGATTAATCTAAAGTGCCATTCTAATAAAAATATATAATATACGAGGTGAATATAATGGCAGAAAAAAACTTAACAGCAAAAGATATTTTGCAAAAAGAGTTTAATAAATCTGTTCGTGGATACAATACTGCTGAAGTTGATGAATATTTAGATAGTATCATCAGAGATTATGATTCTTTCCAAAAAGACGTAGTTTATTTAAAAAATGAAAACGAACGTCTCATCAGTAAAGTGGATGAATTAACTAAACAACTTGCTTTAGCTAAGAAAAGTACACCAAACTCTCCAGGGAGTGGCGTGACAAACTTTGATATCTTAAAACGCTTATCTAATTTAGAGAAGCATGTTTTCGGTTCGAAAATTGACAACACGGACAATACGATCGATTACTCTAAAGCAACAAAATATTAATAAATGACTGAGTAAATTTCGGATAATCGCGGTTATTAAATTAACTGAGGAAAGTCCATGCTCGCACAAGCTGAGATGCTTGTAGTGTTCGTGCTTAACGAAAAAATAAGTTAAGGTACCCTATTAGGTTAACGGCGAAAGAACTATCTAAGGCTTCGGCTATGATTTAGTAATTTGTAAAGTGCCACAGAGACGACGCTTATAGGAAACTATAAGATTGGAACGCGGTAAACCCCTCGAGCGAGCAACCCAAACATTGGTAGGGGCATTTCTTCGAGTAGTAAATGAACAAAAGAAGAGAACGATATTATTATCGTAGATAGATGATTATCCATTATCCCTAGTTCCTATGCTAGAGATAATGACAGGACATGGCTTATAGAAATTTACTTATTCATAGGATTATTTAATTGACTCTGGAATCAGAGTCTTTTTTTATGTAAACTTAAAGCGTAATAAATATTGGAGTGAAAATTATGAAAACTTATTCGTTATTAGCAACTTCAGCGGCTGGAATTGAAGCCCTTGTTGCTCGAGAATTAAAATCATTCGGTTACGAAACTCAAACTGAAAATGGACTGGTTCGTTTTGACGGAACTGCAAAAGATATTGCCTACGCTAACCTTTGGTTACGTACTGCAGATCGCGTAAAGATAATCTTTGGTGAATTTGATACAAAAACATTTGACGATTTATTCAACCAAACGTATGACTTACCTTGGGAAGATATTCTTCCGATGGATGCAGAATTTCCAGTAAGTGGAAAATCAATCAAATCAACATTACACAGTGTTCCTAATGTGCAACGTATTGTTAAAAAAGCCATTAGTAAGCGACTGATGGACTTCTATCACCGCCGTACTGACTTACCAGAAACTGGTGCCCTTTACCCGATTGAAGTAGCCATTAGAAAAGATCACGTCATGTTAACTTTAGATACAAGTGGATCAAGTTTATTTAAACGTGGGTACCGTGAACATAAGGGAACGGCTCCAATGAAGGAAAATATGGCAGCGGCGTTAGTTATGTTAACAACTTGGCATGATGACCGTCCTTTATATGACCCTACTTGTGGTTCAGGTACGATCCTTATTGAAGCAGCTTTAATGGGACATAACATTGCCCCTGGTTTGAAACGTGAATTTGCTGGTGAAAAATGGGATTTAATGAATGAACATTCAGATATCTGGGATAAAACACGTCAAGAAGCTAAAGAAGCAGCGGATTACGATAAAGAATTACAAATCTATGGTACTGATGTTGATGGACGGATGATTGAAATTGCGAAAGACAATGCACGCGAAGCAGGTGTCGGTGACTCCATCGAATTCAAGCAAATGCAATTATCTGATTACCGCCCTACAACTGATTATGGAATCTTAATTTCTAACCCTCCATATGGGGACCGTATGTTATCAGAAGAAGATGTCCAAAACATTTATCGCCAAATGGGTGAATTATATGAAACGATGCCTACTTGGAGTAAATACATCATCACAAGTGATGATAAATTCGAAGAATTTTATGGTAAGAAGGCTACTAAAAAACGTAAATTATATAATGGCCCATTGAAGGTAACCTACTATCAATACTGGGGAACGAAGTAACTCATACCCTTGTAGATTAACAAAAAGCTTGTTGACTGGCGTCTTGCTAAATCAACAAGTTTTTTTATAATTGCTCTAATTCTAATTCGGAATATCTTATATCCTTTGCTATCTTTCCTTCTTTTCTCAATGCTTGCCTAGCTAAGGAATCTGCGCCACGATTTTGAGCTTCAGGAATCCAATTAGCGAAAAATGTAGGCGAATCATTCAATGTTTTTAATATATAATCGAGTAACTTTTTATATTCTTTATTCTTAGCAAATTTTTTGTCTATGGATTGGATGACAATTTTACTATCTGACTGATACATGATAATCTGATTGATATCAAGATGTGTTTTAACAAAGTTTAAAGCACCGATTAATGCTAAAAACTCAGCCACATGGTTATCAACGACTTCAGATATATGTATTTTAATTAATTCTTGTTGTTTACCATGATTGATTTGGATTCCGATACCGGACTCTTGAGTTTTAGGATTAAAAGCAGCATCTGTACTTATTTTTATCATTTTTGACCTCTTATTCTTTTATGAAAGGAACTGACTATGACTGATATCACACCAATGCCTAATAATGCTGAAAATTATTATAGAAAAGCAAGCAACGCTCTAGAAAACAACCAATTCAATAAAGCGATTCAATACTTAGAAAGTAGTTATAATCTTGAATCTAACCCACTCGTTTTCACTGAATTAGTTAGATTATATATTGCTTTTAACAAGCAAGAACAGCTAACTAGATTATGGGAACAGGACCAATTTACATTGGATTTTATCTCACAATCCTCAGAGCTAACAAGTTTGTATGCCCAATCTCTACCGATTATGAGCCCAACGAGCGAAAGTTTAAATAAATTATATCAATTGAGAGATTCAATTCAAAGTTCAACTGCGACGACTGAATTAAATAAAGCCATTACAACCATTTCGGATTTATTAAATGTAAAGCAAGAAATAAATGCTTTAACAACTAAAGAAAGAATTGAGGCATATGCGAAACAGTTACTAGAGAAGTCCCATTTTGAAGTCTTATCTAAATTAAAACTCGTTTATCAAACTGATTTAGACAAGAATTTACCACTTCTGAAAGTACTTCTAAATGATGACAATCTTTTGAATTTTATTAAAAATGACATCTTACATTATATAATTATTAATGGTGAGTTTTTAGATATTGACTATACGTGGCTAAATGTAGAGAAGCATATCCAAACGAAACAGTTAAAGCCTTATACAAGTACGGACTTTTATCAAACAGGTATACGGATCATCGAAGATTATTTCTCACAAACTGATCCTCACTTTGCTAAACAAATTCTAGAATTGTTCAATTTGCATGCGATGGTTTTTTATCCTTTTTATGATGAGGCTATTTCAGATCCACAAAAATGGTTAAACTATACATTATTACAATTCGGCTTAGAAAATGAGATAATTGATATTCTTACAAAACAGGAAAAGGAGTATTACCAACTTGCTCAAGACGAATTAGCACAATTATTCCACGCGTAAATAAAGAGGCCCTCCACAATAAATGGAAGGCCTCTTTACTTATACTCTATCTAAATCTTAAAGAAATAAATTAAAGACATGCCTGACGATATTCAAGGCCTGCCTTTATTAATTTGTTGTCTTTACTTCTTCATATTCGAACATAATATCTTCGTCTTCCACTTGCTCTGGAAGCGATACAAACGATTCAATATCTTTGAAGTTTACAATTGTACGGTCTTCGCAAATATCACGCATCGTAATATCAGATTTACTCCAATATATCTCAACAACGGCACTATTAGTTAATAGTTTGATAATTATTCCGGTCATCTTACTATCTCTGAATTTAAACTCGATCTGATTACCAACTTCAGGACGAATTTTATCCTTTACACTTTCAATCTTGATAAGTCCTTTATCGTAATCAACGTCTAAAATCGCTGCAATACGGGATTTACTCGTACCTCTTCTTAGTTCACGCTCAATAATCTTACGTTCACTTGCTGTTACGTTTTCTGCACTCACGTTAATTCCCTCTTTCCTCGTTGACCTTAACGCTCACTAATACAATTATAACGTATTTTCAAATATATTGCTCACAATATGCTTTTTAGGTTTCACCAGTAATTAAAACGTCAATCGCTTGACCCAAAATCTCAATCTCTAATGGCAATTCTGGTCCATTATCCCCGTCGACGTTAGTAGTAATCGATTCATTATTGATTGACTCAATTTTAAATTTCTGGTCGGATAATCTGAAGATATTATCTGCATCTAAATTAGATAACCCAACCTCGAGTCCTGCTCGAATCGTACTTATTGGCGTATGTCCTTTTATTGCGGATAAGTAACCTTTACCGTCATTGTAATTGGCTCCTGGAACCATAAATTCAACGCCACCAATGCTGTTTGTTAGACCAACAAATAATAAATTTGTTTTAATATCTGTGGCCGTACCATCTGAAGCTGTCACTCGAACTTCATAACCTTTATCGGTAAAGAATGCTTTCATACCGTCTCTTACATAAGCAAGAGCGCCGAAGCGATTCTTATCATCTGAAGCTGTCGTCATTACTTCTTCCGCAATTGGTCCTAATGCAATTACATTAATAAATATACGATCATTTACTTTTCCAACATCTAATTTATCGATCGAAACAGTTTGAAAATCTTCAATCGCTTTTTTTGCGTTCATTTTATATCCCAATGCACGGCCTAAATCATTAACCGTCCCCATTGGAACAAAGCCAAATACCGGCTTATCTTGAGCTTCAATAATTCCATTTACCGTTTCTGACACTGTACCATCGCCACCTAAGCAAATGACTGTGTCAAATCCATCTTTTGTTGCATTTTTACTCCATTTTGTTGCATCGAATTCTTCTTCAGTAATTTTTATCTCAACTTTAGATTGATGATAATCTTCAAGAACATTCTTTAATTTTTGAGCATACTTTTCTCCATACCCTTTTCCTGCAACTGGGTTTGTTATTAACAATACGTTTTTCAGCATAAAATTCACCATCTTTGTGATATATTTATTATTATCTAAATAATATTATACCAATTTAGATAATAATTCACATCTATAATATGATTTTTCTATTACATTTATATGAATTTTAGCTAAAACCTGTTACCATTCTTGATTTAATAGTATAATATATATTCAGAAAACTGTAGTATGCAACTACAAGGAGGACAAATAATGAAGAAAGAATTTAAGGTGTTATTATACTATAAATACGAGACTATTGATGATCCTGAGCAGTTTAGAGAAGAGCATCTAGCCTTTTGTAAAAAAACTGGCCTAAAAGGACGTATTTTAGTTGGAACTGAAGGTATTAATGGAACTGTTTCTGGTACAATCGAACAAACAGAGAAATATAAAGAATTTTTACATTCTCTTCCAGGATTTGAGGACGTATGGTTCAAAGAAGATCCTGCTGATGACTATGCTCATAGTAAAATGTTTGTGCGTGTACGTGAAGAAATCGTTTCGTTAAACTTAGAGGATGACATCGATCCACTAACAACAACAGGTAAACATTTAAAACCAAAAGAATTCCGTGAAGCGCTAGAAGACGAAGATACCATTGTATTAGATACACGTAATGATTATGAATATGACTTAGGTCACTTTAAAGGTGCGCTTCGCCCTGAAATTCGTAACTTCCGTGAATTACCTGAATGGGTAATAAACAATAAAGAGAAATTCATGGACAAAAAAGTCGTTGTTTATTGTACAGGAGGCGTACGTTGTGAGAAGTTCTCTGGTTGGATGCTTCGCGAAGGTATCACAACAGAAATTGGCCAATTAGAAGGTGGAATTGATACATACAGTAAAGACCCAGAAACTCAAGGGGATTTATGGGAAGGTCAAATGTACGTCTTTGATGAGCGTATCTCAGTACCAATTAACCGCGTATCACCGACTATTGTTGGTAAAGATTACTATGACGGAACGCCTTGTGAACGTTATGTAAACTGTGCAAACCCAGATTGTAATAAACAAATATTAAGTTCAGAAGAAAATGAAGCAAAATATGTCCGTGGATGTTCACCAGAATGCCGTCGTCATCCGCGCAATCGTTTTGTAAGCGAGCATCATCTTACAACTTCTGAATGGCAAAATCGCTTAGAAGCCATTGGGGAATCTTTAGAGAATACCGAAACGGCTTAATAATAAATTTTAACAGGAAGATGGTGAATCAATGACTGATAAACATTCAAAAAATAATTCTAATGATAGTAAGTTTTTTGATATTTCATTTGACGAGCCTATTGAAGATAGCCACTCAAATCGTAAAGTTCCGTCTGAAGATACTAATGAATCAAATAACCATCCCTCTTCTAATAAGTGGGATAACTTTTATGATGATTTTCAAGAGGAACAACAAGAACGCTATTCTGATATTCGGAAGGAAAGCTCTTCTAACTCGGACTTTAATAAAGAAAATACATCACCCGATAATAAATTCGATCCGAATAAATCAAGTTTAATGATAAACCGGTCAATTAAACGGGTTCAAAAGTTATTTAGCGAAACAAATGAAGCGCCCTCTTCTACTTATTCAGATATTAAATCAGCGAAAAGCCGAGATTTAAATGAACGAGCCAAAAGAGCCTCTCTTAACACAAGCAACATTCCGTTAAGAGATGATGCAATCAAACGAAATATTGTAAGAGAACGCAGAGAATCAGAACTCAATGATCAGCTTTATTCTGATAAAAGTGCCTATAAGCCAGTCTTTTCATTATCTGATACAGAAGATAATAAAGAGGAGCCGTTGAATAATAACTCAACACACAATGCGGCTTCTGATCTCCCAAGTCCTGATCGATTATTAGCTGAACGAGAACGACGTCGTAAAGAAAGAATCACACAACTTGAAAGTATGAGTTCGGACAAAGAAATTGAAGATTCGTATCAAACAACTAAGTCACCGTCAGCTTCAACAAACGACAATCATGACGATTCTAAGGATACTGATAACAAACCAATTGTTCCAGTAATGCCTATACCTCAAGTGATTGACCCTACTCCACTTGCGGGTGAAGCAAATGTACCTGATTCTGAGTCTCGAATCCGAACAAATGACTTTGATGATGTTGAAAAGCAAGCTAAGATAGATGACGCTGAGCAATTTGAAAGTCAATCAGATGAACACTGGGCTGATTCAATGGATTCAATACATGTGTTCAACCCTAATGATGAAACCGTATCAGCCGCTCCCTTAGGTCAAAGCATTGAAAATCCCGCTGGGACTGCGGCATTAGCCGGAGGGGTTGCTGCAAGTACGGACTTTGATGATGAAACTGATGAAGAGGCAATCGATCCTAAACAACACAAACGTCAAAAGAAAAAAGATAAATACTCATTAAAAAACTTTTCATTAAAAGAAAAAACATTTTTTGGTATTAATGTTACTTTCAATGTTATTAAACGATTAATTATGTATTTAATTATTATCATCGTCTTAACAGGAGCACTCATTGGTGGTACAGGTATCGGATTCTTTGCGAATCTTGTAGCAAATACGCCCCCTCCTAATGAACGAGAGATGGCAGAGCAGATTAATCGTCTAGATCAACAAAGTACATTGTATTATGCTGACGGAAACCCAATTGCCAATGTCCGGACAGATATTGTTCGTTCTGTTGCAAATCTAAACGATATTTCAAATTATATTGTCGATGGTTTTATTGCAACTGAGGATGAATATTTTGCAGAACATCCGGGAATTGTTCCAAAAGCATTGCTTCGTGCTGTTCTCCAAACTTTCTTAACGGGTTCGGGTACAGGTGGTTCAACGCTAACACAGCAATTAGTTAAGCAACAAATGCTAACAAATGATGTCACTTTCTTTAGAAAAGCGAATGAAATTCTTTTAGCTTTAAGATTAGAAAACTATTTTACTAAAGAAGAAATATTAACGGCTTACTTAAATGTGTCTCCTTTTGGTAGAAATAACAACGGAGATAATGTGGCTGGTATTGTAGAAGCAGCCGAGGGTATTTTTGGTGTAGCACCTGAGGATGTTACTTTAAATCAAGCCGCATTCTTAGTCGGTCTTCCTCAAGACCCGTATACTTATACTCCTTACGATCAAAATGGAGAAATCCGTGACGAGGCTTCCCTTCAATTTGGTATCGAACGAATGAATGAAGTTTTATATCGTATGTATCGTGCTGAAAAAATTACTAAAGACGAATATGAAACAGCCATTGCTTATGATATTACTCAAGACTTCTTGCCACCCGAGCCGCGTGAAGAAATTCGTCAATCATACTTATATCAAGCGGTTATGAATGGTGCCATTGAGGAACTTATGTTATTGAACATTCAAGACGATGGATACTCATGGAAGCAAGTCTATAGTGATGACGAATGGTACAATGAATATTACTTTGCGGCTGAAGAACAGTTACGTACTGGGGGTTACCGCGTATATTCTACAATCGATAAAGAAATTTATGACCAACTCCAAGAGTCAGCTAGAGCCTATGAGGATCAGCTTGGTGCGGTTTATGATGGTGTCTACACTGACCCTGAGACTGGTGTGGAAACATACTATGTGGAAGAAGTTCAAACTGGTTTAGTTGCAATTGATAACAATACAGGTGCGGTCCTTGGATTCGTAGCGGGAACTGATTTTGAGAATAACCAAATTGACCACGCTTTCCAAATGCGTCGCTCACCAGGTTCAACCATTAAACCGCTGGCCGTTTACGGACCTGCAGTGGAGAACAATATCATTAACCCTTCTACAGTTATTCCGGATACAGCTTTTGTAGAAACTTATGAAGATGGTTCAACTTGGGCACCAACGAACTATGGTAGTGTTGTGAGTGATACATTAATGACCGCTCGAACTGCCCTATTAAGATCAGATAATATACCTGCGGTTCGTATTTATGACGAATTGCGTTCTCAAGGTATTCCTATCATTGATTATCTTGAGCGCATGGGCTTCAATACTATTGACTCATATACTGAAGAAGATACAAACAACTTAGCCTTTTCTCTAGGTGGTGTGACTACTGGTCCTACTGTTCTAGAAGAAACACGTGCTTTCTCAACGTTTGCTAACGGTGGAGAGTACGTAGACGGTCACTATATTGAACGTATCGAGGATGCTTTTGGTAATGTTGTATTCCAACAAAACGAAACTCCAACACGTGTATTCTCGGAAGATACGAATTATATAATGATTGATATGTTACGAGATACTATGACTGAAGGTACCGGACGTACAGCGAATGAATACATGAATGTGCCAGGTGACTGGATTGCAAAATCAGGTATTAGTGAAAACTCTAAAGATATATGGTTTATTGCTTCCACCCCATCGATTACAATTGGTTCTTGGATTGGTTATGATTCAAGATATGCTGATTATACGATTGATGTGAATGATGGTTTTGACCGTGAAAGTGTTCGTAGTCAAATTTATTGGTCTCGTATTGTAAATGATTTATATGAACTTCGCCCAGAAATTTTCGGTACGGAAGAAACTTTCGTCCAACCTGATTCTGTCCGAGAACAAACTGTTCTAGAACAAACGGGTACACTTCCAGGTAGATTTACTTACAATAGCAATACTTATCAGTTAACTGGACCAACGAAGACAGAGCTATTCAAGGTTTCTAACCCCGCACCTGAGTTAACTTTTGACTTTATGTTAGGAGCTACTGAAGAAGATCTTGCTCGATTCTGGAATAATGTTCGTTCAACTCAAGAGCAACAAAGAAGACAGCAACAGCAACAGCAGCAGCAACAATCATCACAAGAAAGTGTTGAAAGTAATGAAGGCGATGAAAGTAATCAGGATGAATCTACTGAAGATGAAACAACAGAGAATCCAGATGAAAATAATAACCCAAGCAATGAGGAACAACCGGCAGAGTCAACACCGGAAAGTTAATAATCAAGAAAAGACACTGAGTACTACTTTATTAGTAGTTTTCTCAGCGTCTTTTTATTATATTTGAATTATATTACATTCTGTTCTAACGCAATAACGCTCTATTTAAGACATGTTGTTAATTGTTTAACCTTCTATCTATTCAGAAGACAAATAGGCTGTCATAGTCAAATTTCTTTGATTCACCTCATATAACAATCAAACTAATGAAAATAGTCCCACTAAACTGTTAACTAAACAATTTAGTGGGATTTTTTTCATAAACATTTAAATTTAGTCTGTGTGTAATGTTGATCCACGATGTTTGATCTTATATGGTAAGATGACTTGTTTCTCTTCAACTTCTTCATTACTCATAATTTTAGTTAACAGACGCATCGCAACCGCACCAATATCATATAAAGGTTGTTGGATACTTGTTAATTTTGGTCGTACAATTTCGGTAACGATTGAATTATCACTTGTAATCACTTCTAAGTCTTCAGGTACTTTAAAGCCTGCGTCTAAAGCAGCGTTCATTAATGCCGCAGCAAATGTATCTTCTTTAACGATAACACTATCTGCTTTAAGCGTTTGTAGTTCTTCTAACACTTTATCTGCATCTGTATATCTTAGTGCTTGTTGGATAACTAAATCTTCATCAAACTCTACACCTTTTTCTTCATATGCAACTTTAAATCCTTCTAAGCGATGTTGAGACGTTAATAATTCTGGCTCATCAGTCACTAAAACAACGCGACGTCCGTGTTCTAATAATTCTGCTGTGATTTCTTTTGTAGCAACCGTGTGATCAATATTCACACTATAATATTCAGGGTTGTTAACTAAAGTACCAGCAAAAACAACAGGGGTAGAAGTACGTTCGATTTCTTTACGGATAAACTCTGAAACATTTTGTCCCATAAAGATAATTCCATCTACTTGATTCGCAAGTAATGTATTAAATACTTGTACTTCCTTCTCTTGACTCTCATCGGAGTTTGCTAAGATAATGTTATATTTGTACATTGATGCAATATCATCTATTCCTCGAGCTAAAGATGAGAAGAATAAATTTGTTACACTTGGTAAAATAACTCCAACTGTCGTCGTTTTTTTACTTGCTAAACCACGAGCTACAGCATTTGGTCGATAATCTAATCTTTCAATGACTTCTGAAACCTTTTTGCGTGTACTAGGTTTAACATTCGGATTACCATTGACAACACGAGATACCGTTGCCATAGAAACCCCTGCTTCACGAGCGACATCATATATTGTAATTGTTTGTTTTTCCATAGGGCTAACCTTCTTTCAAATAAGTATCTACTTGTTGTAAATTTATCACAATTCATTTTTTATTGCAAGCGTTTTATTTCCAGTGAATTACGATTTAAGCAATGTTTTTATGAAAATGATATAAATATACCCAAGACTATATGTTCCTATATTTTCATGAAAATGTCAATAAAAAATGTGAATAATACATTAAATTGGTTCTACAATAAATAGGGTTGATGACAAAAATTAAAATATCATCAACCCTATCTTTGTGTCTTCTAAAAGACGCAGATATTCGTTATATTAAAAGTACCACCAAATAACATAAGGAGAATATCTACGCATGAACCATTTTATCCAAAAAACCTTTCAATTAAAAGACCCAAATATCACGATCGATATGGACCGTGTTGAAGAACAGCATTATAAAGGCCGCTTATCTTTGTTTTACTTTGGCACATTAACGTATGTTCCTAAAGCCTGTGAATGTTGTGGTATCGTCAATGATGCCTATCAAATCGTTAAAAATGGGACGCGTCACTCTCGTCTGACTTTAGCGAGCATAACGGGACTTCCTGCCTACTTAAACTTAGCCAAACAACGCTTCAAATGTAAAACCTGTGGCCAAAGCTTTACAGCGAAAAC
>NZ_JBGQRB010000010.1:0-62325 GCF_045528645.1 Ruoffia sp. FAM 20857 | reverse complement strand
GCTTAGTTCCACTAAGCGAATTGGTAGAGTCTGCTTACGCAAGGTATTGAACCGCCGTGTACGGAACCGTACGCACGGTGGTGTGAGAGGTCGACTAGTCAAATAATGGCTAGTCTCCTACTCGATTAATACAGCGATTCTTTTAGATATATGTAATAAATTTATAAGATTAAATCATGACAAAATACTTAACAATTAAGATTACTATCTTTAAATTCTATGCTATAATACAGTAGTATAGATTTAGATACAAAGAGGAGTCTGTTTTATGAGCGAATTGGGAACTAAATTACGCGAAGCGCGTGTAGAAAAAGGTTATACCCTAAATACATTACAACAAATGACAAAAATTCAAAAAAAATATTTACAAGCCATTGAATTAGGTAATTATGAAGAAATGCCAGGTAGCTTTTATGTGCGTGCTTTTATTAAACAGTACGCTGATATGGTTGGCTTAAATGGTGATGAGTTATTAATTGAATATGAAGATGAATTGTCTTCAGGTTCTGATAAATCTAATGATTCTGATGATGTGGAAGGCGATAAAATTCCTAGTCGTGCAGAACGTTATGTTACGAATGAAAATAATTCTTTTGATTCGGTCCTTGCTTATTTACCAGTAATCTTATTAGTAGCTATTGTAATTGGAATAATGATTGCTTTAGTTTTTGCGATTAATAGTATCGGTCAAAACGACCAACCTGCAGAATCGGTTTCAAGTGAGACGACGAGTATCGTGAGTGTTGTTGAACCGGAATCAGTTGAACAGGACGAGCCAGCGACAGAATCAGATGCTGAATCTGAAACTACTACTGAAGAGCCAGCGCTTGGAGAGAATGATATAATGGTTGGAGATCAAGTATTAACATTAACTTCACAACCTGGTGAGGCTACGACTTATGAATTGAATGCACCGTTCTCAGAGTATACTTTTGAGTTTGAAGGAAATAACTTTGTGTGGGTTGGTGTATTTGAAGACGGTGTGATTGTACAAGATACAACCATTGTTGAAGATGAAGTGTTAGAACATACCGTGACTCCAGGTACTCAAGAAGTTAGAATTTCCTTCGGATATCCTGAGGGAGCTAATTTATCAGTTAATGGTACGTTAATTGAGCCTCAAGGACAATACTTAACAGAGACGATTATCTTTACAGCAGCGGAAGATAGTGGAGTGGAAACTGAAGATGATGCTATCGAATTAGATATACCAGAAGAAGACGCAACGACTTCTGAAGAAGATTTCCAAGGACCTGCCGTATTAGCACCAGAAGATGGTACGGAGGGAGCTGAATAAACATGCAAATGAATATTGCTAACAAACTGACAGTAGCAAGAATGTTTTTAATTCCTGTGTTCATCATTTTAATGTATATACCAAATCAATTTGGCAATATTGATGTATTGGGAGCAAATATTCCAGTCTTTCAATTTATCGCTGGTTTAGTATTTACCATTGCCAGTATTACTGATTATTTAGATGGTTACTTAGCTAGAAAACATAATTTAATTACATCATTTGGAGAGTTTTTTGACCCCATGGCGGACAAACTATTAGTTATTGCTGCTTTAATTATGCTGGTTCAAGCAAATACAGTTCCAGGTTGGGTAGTCGTGATTATTGTGAGCCGTGAACTACTTGTTACGGGGCTACGAGTATTACTTGCTACTCAAAGTGGTAAGGTAATGGCTGCCGCATGGCCAGGAAAAATTAAAACTTTTACTCAAATGTTTGCGATAATATTCTACTTATTTGACGATATTGGTTTTGCGTTACTCAATATTCCTATTTCGACCATTTTAATTTACGTTTGTTTAATATTTACGGTATATTCTGGGGCAGAGTATTTTTATAAAGGTCGACATGTCTTTGCTGATACGCAATAAAATTAAAAACTAATTCGTTTTAAATAAACAATAGAATATTATTTTTAGAACAATTTACTTCATGATAATCTTATCTGGGGTAAATTGTTTTATTTTTAAAATAAATTAATGGAATTGACCATTTTTCTTGTATATATATAGGGGGAGTTTTTTTGAAGGCAGAAATTATAGCTGTAGGTACTGAATTATTAATGGGATACATAGTGAATACGAATGCGAGTGATATCGCACAAGAATTACTGGATATTGGAATTGGTACGTATTATCAATCTGTTGTTGGAGATAATAGTGACAGGATAAATGAAGCTTTAGAGATTGCATCATCTAGATCTGATCTGATTTTTCTTTCTGGAGGTTTAGGGCCAACAGAAGACGATATAACAAAGCAAGTTTTAGCTGAATTTTTAGGTGAAGAATTATATCACGACAAGAAACAACTCGAGAGAGTCGAAACTTATTTCAAAAACCAAAATCGAGAGATGACAAAGAATAATTATAGACAGGCTTTAACGATTAATGGCGGAGAAACAATTCTTAACGATGTGGGACTAGCTGCTGGGTTAATCTACACGAAAGAAAAAAATAATAAAACGATATATTATATTGTTTTACCTGGCCCTCCATTTGAGATGAAGCATATGCTGAATGAACATGTCAAACCGTATATTAGAAGTGTGATGGCTAAGCAAGGGGTTATTAGTTCTAAATACATTAATTTATATGGCGTAGGGGAATCTTTCGTTGCAGATAAACTGAGAGATTTAATTGAAACTCAAACAAACCCAACGATAGCTATTTACGCTAAACCAAAACGTGTTTCGATTCGTTTAACATATAATTCTGTAACCTATGAAGAGTCCGAAGATGTTTTAGATGAATTAGCTGAACAAATTCGTCAACGCTTTACGAAGCATTTTATTGGTTATGGGTCTGAGCAACTTTTTGAAAAATTCATTGTCGACGAATTAAGAAAACATAACAAAACATTATCGGCAGCAGAAAGTTTAACGGGTGGTTTAGTCCTAGAAAGGTTAACGAATACACCGGGTGCTGGAGACGTCATTGTTGGTGGATTTGTTACTTATCAAACAGAACAAAAAGTCAAAATGCTTGGGATACCGGAAGAAATTATTAAAGAACATACGGTTGTCAGCGCAGAAGTTGCACAAGAAATGGCTGAGAGAACGTTAAATTTAACTGGTAGTGATTTAGCTATTTCATTAACTGGTGTAGCAGGACCGAAATCTTTAGAAGGTCATCCCCCAGGAAAGGTCTTTGTTGCTCTAGCAGCAAAAAATCATCCAGTCCAAGTAGCAGAATTAAACATCTCAAATAAACCTAGACATGTTGTAAGAGAAGTGGCAGAGTTTGAAGTTTTAAACTTAGTAAAAGAATTTTTAAATAAATAGAACATATGTTCGTTTTTTGCTTGCAAAACGATAAAAGTAAAGTTACAATGTAATAGAAATGAAATGGAGGCACAAGTAATGGTAGATAAAGATAGAAGAAAAGCGCTAGACCTAGCATTAAAGGGAATTGAAAAAAACTTTGGTAAAGGTGCAATTATGCGTCTTGGAGATCGTACGGATACACGTATTTCAACTGTACCAACTGGATCTTTACAATTAGATATTGCCTTAGGTGTCGGTGGATACCCAAGAGGACGTATAATTGAATGTTACGGACCAGAATCATCTGGTAAGACAACAGTTGCACTACATGCTATTGCAGAAGTTCAAAAAAATGGAGGCTTAGCTGCCTTCATTGATGCTGAGCATGCATTAGATCCAGATTACGCAGCAAATTTAGGTGTCGATGTAGAGGAATTATTACTTTCTCAACCAGATACAGGGGAGCAAGCCTTAGAAATTGCGGATGCATTAGTATCATCTGGAGCCATTGATATCGTTGTTATTGACTCTGTTGCAGCATTAGTTCCAAGAGCTGAAATTGAAGGTGAGATGGGTGATACTCATATTGGTCTTCAAGCTCGTTTAATGTCTCAAGCATTGAGAAAATTATCCGGTTCAATTAGTAAAACAAAAACAATTGCCTTTTTCATTAACCAAATTCGTGAAAAAGTGGGTGTTATGTTCGGAAACCCTGAAACAACGCCTGGTGGACGTGCACTTAAATTCTATTCATCAGTTCGTTTAGAAGTCAGACGTGCGGAATCAATTAAAGATAGCGGAAACTTTGTAGGGAATAGAACGCGTATTAAAGTAGTTAAGAATAAAGTAGCCCCTCCATTTAAAGAAGCAATGGTAGATATTATCTATGGTAAAGGGATTTCTAAAATTGGAGAACTCGTTGATATTGCTGCTGATTTAGAAATCATTAAAAAAGCAGGTTCTTGGTATTCTTATGGTGAAGAGCGAATCGGACAAGGACGAGAGAATGCGAAAACATTCTTAGAAGAGAATCCAGATATTCTAGAAGTTGTTGAAGCTCAAGTGCGTGAGCACTACTTCACACCAAAAGAAGTTAAAGAAGAAAAAGCTAACGAAGAAAAAGTAGAAGAAAGCACTGAATTACCTTTAGATAGCGAAGAATAATAATAGATAATTAATTTCAATAATTTAGACCAGTTAGCCTGTTATACTTTATAGCAGGCTGGCTGGTCTTTAATTTAATCATAAGAATAATCCCCTTAGATAGTTCCGAGGAAAAATAATTAAATAATATTTTATAAACTAAAAAATATAGTAAGCGATTTACATCAGGTAGCTTCAAAGTTAAGCATTCATAGACCTGAGCACCTACTCCGAGATTTCTATTAGAAAATAATTTGAAATTATCTATATTTTATAATTGTGATTGATTGACTAATTAACAAAATAGTCATATGATAGTATGTGTGGTTGCACACTATTTATTTTACTTAATTTTAACACTAAAATGAATACTTTAAAATTACATAGATCAGGAGGTGACTCATATGGACTTTATGTCAATCGCCTTCGCGATCGTTGCTTTAATAGTTGGAATTATAATCGGCTTTTTAATCAAAAAAGTGTCAGACAATAAACGTATTGAGGGTGCGAAAGCAAATGCTGAAGTCATTGTTGACGATGCAATTAAACAAGCTCAAAATCTTAAACGAGAAGCGCTATTCGAAGCGAAGGAAGAAAATCTAAAGTACCGTAATGAGATTGAGGCGGAATTAAAAGAGCGTCGCAATGAAGTCAGTAGATCCGAGAATCGTTTAATTCAAAAAGAAGAAAATTTAGATCAAAAAGGTAATAATTTAGACAAAAGAGAATTAAATATTGAATCTAAAGAAGATGATTTGAACAAACGACTACAAAGTGTTACTGATAAAGAAGCAAGAGTGAATGAAATAATTCAACAACAAAAAGATGAATTAGAACGTGTCGCAGCATTGTCTCGAGACGATGCAAGAGAGTTAATTATTGACGAAACAAAAGATGGTTTAGCTCAAGACATAGCAATAATGGTTCGTGATGCAGAGCAACAAGCTAAAGACGAAGCAGACCGTAATGCGAAAAATATTATACTACAAGCAATTCAAAGAACATCCACCGATATTGTCACTGACAATTCAGTGAGTGTTGTTCAATTACCTAACGACGATATGAAAGGTCGTATTATAGGTAGAGAAGGTAGAAATATTCGAACATTCGAAAGCTTAACTGGTATCGATTTAATTATTGATGATACACCAGATACTGTCGTATTAAGTGGATTTGATCCAATTCGACGCCAAATTGCAAAAATTGCTTTAGAAAAATTAATCCAAGATGGACGAATTCATCCTGCTCGAATTGAAGAAATGGTTGAAAGAGCTAGAAAAGAAGTCGATGAAAAAATTCGAGAAGTCGGTGAAGAAGCTACATTTGAATTAGGCATTCATTCACTGCATCCAGACTTGATTAAAATCATTGGTCGATTAGCTTATCGAACTAGTTATGGTCAAAACGTCCTAAAACATTCCATCGAAGTAGCTAAATTAACGAGCTATATGGCGGGTGAGTTAGGTGAAGACGTTGTCGTAGCTAAACGAGCTGGTTTATTACATGATTTAGGTAAAGCATTAGATAATGAAATCGAAGGTACACACGTTGAGATTGGGACAGAGATTGCAAAACGTTATAAAGAATCAGACGTTATTATTAACGCAATTGCTTCCCATCATGGAGATACTCAACCAACTTCAATGATATCAGTGTTAGTTGCTTTAGCAGATGCATTTTCTGCAGCAAGACCTGGTGCTAGAAGTGAATCACTTGAGAATTATATACGTCGACTTGAACAATTGGAAGAAATTTCAACAAGTTTTGATGGAGTCTCTCAAGCTTATGCAATTCAAGCTGGACGAGAAGTCAGAGTAGCAGTTAGACCAGACAAAATCAATGACGCACAAGCGGCTAAAGTGGCTCATGACATTCGAAAACGTGTTGAGTCTGAAATGAATTATCCAGGAAACATTAAAGTAACGGTAATTCGCGAAACAAGATCTGTCGAATATGCCAAATAATTGAGTTAAAACTACGAGCGTTAATGCTCGTGGTTTATTTTTTTGGGTATTAAAGTAATTTTAAAAAGCTAAATAAGATAAATATAATGCAACAATCAGATGAAGTCGGATCATTCTGTCGACTTTATTTTACATGAAAATATTGATATGATACTAGGTAAGATTAACTGGAAAGAGGACTTGCATGAAAATATTATTTATAGGCGACATTGTTGGAGTAAGTGGGCAAGAGGCAATAAAAAAATATTTAACTCAACTGAAACAAGAACACAAACCACAAGTTACGATAGCAAATGGTGAAAACATTGCAGACGGGCATGGAATTACAGAAACACTCTATAAATGGCTAATGTCATCAGGAGTAGATGCGATTACACTAGGAAATCACGCTTTTGATAACCGAAATATTTACGAATTTATTTCAGACGCAAAGTGTTTAGTGCGCCCAGTCAATATGCCAGAAGGAACTCCAGGTAAAGGTGTTCACTATGTTAGAGTGAATGATATGGAATTGGCTATTATTAATGTCATAGGGAATGTATTTATGAAGCCTTCACTTGATGCATTTAATTACTTGAAGCCGTTAATTGAATCGGTTAAGAAAAGAACAAACCATATTTTTATTGATTTTCATGGTGAAACAACGAGTGAAAAACAAGCGATGGGCTTTTTATTTGATGGGCAAATCTCTGCACTTGTAGGAACGCATACACATGTTCAAACAAATGATGGCAGAGTCCTGCCACAGGGAACCGCTTATATATCAGATGTCGGCATGACAGGTGCTTTAAATAGTGTGATTGGTTTCCGTAAAGAGGATTCCATTCGGCGTTTTACAAGCCAATTGCCAACGCGCTTAGAACAAGAAATTTCGAATGAAGCTGTTATTAGTGCAGTTGTCATCGATATCAATTCGTCAACAGGATTAGCAAAATCAATTAAAACAATATATCAGCAAATTAGATAGGAAGATATAAATGGCAAAAAAGACGAAACAAACGCCAATGATGGAACAATATTTAAAGATTAAAGAAAGTTATCCGGATGCGTTTTTATTTTATCGGTTAGGTGATTTTTATGAGTTATTTCATGAGGACGCAATCCAAGCATCGAAAATATTAGAAATCACTTTAACATCCAGAAATAAAAATGCTGATAATCCGATACCTATGTGTGGGGTTCCGTATCATTCTTCAACAGAGTATATAAAACGCTTAATTGAAGCCGGTTATAAAGTTGCGATTTGTGAACAAATGGAAGACCCTAAGCAAGCAAAAGGTATGGTCAAAAGAGAAGTCGTCAGAGTGGTGACACCCGGGACAATTCTTGAAGATGATGCGATACCAACAAAAGAGAACAATTATCTTGCATGTATCCATATCGGTGATAATGGCTATTATTTAAGCTACATTGATATCTCAACGGGGGAATTATATTTGACCAAAACGACTATTTGGAATCAATTAGTCAATGAAGTCAAAGGGATTAATCCTTCAGAGGTGATCATTGATTCCAAGATTGATAGCGAATTATTAGAGAAATTAAAACAACATTTAGGTAGTTTCTTTACTTTATTCGAAAGTAACCATGAAATAACACATTCATGGAAGATAGCTGAACCAACAAAGGATGAATTAATAAACTTAAATATGCTTTATGGCTATTTGGAAAGTATTTATATTACTAATTTAGAACATATAAAGGAAGTTGAACGTTACGAACTCAGTTCTTATATGCAAATGAACTATTATGCGAAGTCACAATTAGAATTGACTCGCTCATTGCGTTCACAAAAGAAAAAAGGTTCCTTACTCGACTTAATTGATAAAACTAAAACAGCCATGGGCGGCCGAAAATTACATCAATGGTTAGACAAACCCTTGCTAGATATGAATGATTTAACTGATCGACATCAAAAGGTTGAAAACTTAATGGGTTTTTATTTTGAGCGTGTAGACTTAATGGACAGTTTGAGCCAAATCTATGATTTAGAACGACTTATAACAAAGATTAGTTTAGGGAATGCAACTGCACGTGATTTAAATCAATTACGTAATTCATTGCAAGGCATTCCTAGAATCAATAAAATATTAGAAGTCATTAACAATCATTTAGCTCATGATGTCAATACTACGCCATTTAAATTATTAGATGAATATAAATCATTATTAGAATACGTCGATTCAGTATTAGTGGATGATCCTCCCATTTCAATCACTGAAGGAAATATTATAAAAGATAAGGTCAATGAACAATTAGATACATATAGAGATGCCTTGGAAAACGGACAAAAATGGCTCTCAGAGCTACAAAAAAGAGAGCGCGAACAGACAGGTCTTAAAACGTTAAAAGTGGGTTACAATAAAGTATTTGGCTATTATATTGAAATTAGCCGACTCCAAGCAGCAAACTTTAATGATGACCGCTATATTCGTAAACAAACGTTGACGAATGCTGAGCGATATATTACTGAAGAATTGAAAGAAATTGAAGCGACTATTCTCGGTGCCCAAGAGAAATCAACGTCTTTAGAGTATGATTTATTTATTGCACTGAGAGAACACGTAGCAAAATATGTGAGCGACTTACAAGAGCTAGCTCATGAAGTAGCTACATTAGACGTACTAGTCAACTTCGCTAATATTAGTGAGTCTGAAGACTATGTTCGTGCGGAATTAACCCATGAAGCTAAAAGAATTGAATTAGAAGATTCACGACACCCAGTTGTCGAAAGTTTAATTGGAAAAGCCAATTTTGTGCCTAATTCTTTATCCGCTGATGATGATCGATCTTTATTTTTACTAACTGGGCCAAACATGTCAGGCAAAAGTACATTTATGCGTCAAATTGCATTTTGTGTTATTTTAAATCAAATCGGCTGTTTTGTTCCGGCTAAACGTGCAAAACTACCAATCGTAGATAAAATCTTTACACGTATTGGAAGTTCAGATGACACGACAAGTGGTCAAAGTACATTCATGGTTGAGATGATGGAGACGAATGTGGCCTTGGAAGAAGCGACAGAGAATAGTTTACTTTTATTTGATGAGATAGGACGAGGAACAGCGACCTTCGATGGGATGGCCTTGGCTGAAGCAATTATTAAATACATTGCTAAAAACGTCAAAGCGTTGACTATCTTCTCAACTCACTATCATGAACTGACTGAATTGGATAAAACCATTGATGAAGTGAAAAATATTCATGTCGGTGCCCAAGAATACGATGGAAACTTGATATTCTTACATAAAGTTCTTGATGGACCGGCAGATAAAAGTTATGGGATTCATGTGGCTAAGTTAGCAGGTTTACCTGAAAGAGTCTTAGAGGAGAGTCAAGAAATTCTATTCGAACTCGAAACCAATGCGAAAAACTTACGTGAATCTGGAGCAGTTCAATTAGATTTATTTGCTGAACGAGAAGCTGAAGTCATTCAAGAAGTGGTACCAGATAATATTCAATCAATTGTGGATGATTTACGTTCACTTAATATTAATCAAATGACTCCCATCGAAGCAATGCAAAAACTTTACGAATGGAATCAAGAACTATAGTATATTGTTGGAGGTGATATAGTGGGAATTATTAAGCAAATGCCTGACTTTTTGGCGAATCAAATTGCTGCAGGGGAAGTCGTTGAACGACCAGCCTCGGTAGTAAAAGAATTAGTGGAGAATGCCATAGATGCTGAAAGTACACAAATTATTGTTGAATTAATCGAAGCAGGTATTCAAAAAATTAAAGTGACCGATAACGGTAAAGGGATTATTGCCGAAGACTTGCCAATGGCGTTTATGGCACATGCAACAAGTAAGATATATGAATCAACAGATTTATTCAATATCAATTCCTTAGGTTTCCGTGGAGAAGCTCTAGCAAGTATTGGTTCTGTAAGTAAGGTTCGTGTCGAGTCAATGACAGAAGATGACGATAGTAGACATTTTATTGAGATAGAAGGGTCTAAAATCATTGAAGAAGGATTGACTCAAGCAAAAATTGGTACAACGGTTGAAGTGAATAGTTTATTCTACAATACACCAGCCCGTCTTAAGCATTTAAAGACAATCAAGACAGAATTAAGTCATTCCTTGAAATTCATACAAAATATTGCTTTAGCCTATCCTGCTATTCGGTTTAAACTGACCCACAATGGTCAAGAGATTTTCGCCAGTCATGGAAACGGTAATCTCCAACAAGTGATTGCGAGTGTGTATCAACCTGCATTTGCAAGAGATTTAATTTCAATCCAAAGCGAATCGGATGATTTTTCAATCAATGGATTTATATCTAAACCGACCTTAACTCGTACGAGCAAACAATATATCCATTGGATTATTAATGGTCGTTCAGTGAAGAGTTATATGTTAGATGAAGTGTTAATTAAAGCGTATGGTAGACAATTGATGATTGGGCGTTATCCCATCGCTATTATTCGAATTCAACTCGACCCAAGACTGGTGGATGTGAATGTGCATCCAACGAAACAAACGTTACGTTTAAGTAAGGAAGATGAATTAAGTGAGTTAATTACACAAGCGGTGCACCAAACGTTAGATGTAGTCAATCCAATTCCTTCTTTAGAAGAAAGTGATTTGCCCAATGTTAATAGAAACAATACAAATTATAATCCAGTTCAGTTTAACTTTTCGCAAAAAGCACCGCCAACAAATATCGAACCGGACTGGGTTCAAAACACAGAATCCGAAGCGAAACCGATGGATTATAAAGAACAATTGCAACATGCGCTCAATAATAATGGCACAAATCGAAGTGGTTCCATTGGAGAACCAACTGATGTAATCTATCAGCGAAGTGAACCAACGAACGAAACAATTCAAACAAATGACTTCGATTCTTCAACAACAAACAAGCAACCTGTAGAAGAAAGCAAACGATATTCCTTAGACTTTTACAGTTTAAGATATGTCGGTCAAATTCATGGGACCTATTTAATCGCAGAAAATGAGACTGGATTTTATTTAATTGACCAACATGCGGCTCAAGAACGCATCCGTTATGAAGACTTAATGAACGAAGAGGTCGATGTTACTATCCAACAACAGCTACTTATGCCAATTATCATCAATTTTACGACAAGTGAAATGGAGATCATTAGCGAATTAGAAAATCAATTCGAGAAATTAGGTCTTTATTTGGAATTGATGGGGCCTACAAGCTATAAGTTGGAAAGTTATCCGGATTGGTTGTATTATGAAGAGGTCGAAGGATTAGTAACGGATTTAGTAGAACTTTTGAATAAGCAACCGAATCTGACAGTTCAAGAATTAAAAGAACGGTCAATTATTATGCAAAGTTGTCGGGGCGCGATTAAAGCGAATCATTATTTAGATGATAAACAAGCAATTGCTTTAATTCATGGACTAGATGGATTAGAAGATCCATACCATTGTCCACATGGCCGTCCTGTATTTGTCGAATTTGATCACAACACATTAGAAAAACTATTCAAACGAATCCAAGATACACACGAGAGAGGGGTATTTAGATGAGTAAAGCAGAAAAATCCAATGAAAATATTAAAAAATTAAATGAATTACAGTATAATGTGACACAAGAAAGTGCGACGGAGCGTCCGTTCACTGGAGAATACGATGATTTCTATGAAAAAGGTATATATGTCGATATTGTCAGTGGAAAACCGTTATTCTCAAGTTCAGATAAGTATGATGCGGGTTGTGGTTGGCCATCATTTTCACAGCCAATTGAAGAATCATTTGTTACTGAACATGATGATTTCAGCTTGAACCGTAAACGTACTGAAATCCGCAGTTCCGATGCCGATTCACACTTAGGTCATGTATTTCCAGATGGGATAGAGGAATTGGGTGGCCTGCGCTATTGCATTAACTCAGCGGCATTAAGATTTATTCCTGAAGAAGAGATGGCAGAAAAAGGATATAGCGAATATCTTAAATATGTAAAATAGGAGTGAGTATAATGGCTAAATTAGATTATCAAGAACAAATTAAAAATTTAAATGAAACTCAATATCAAGTAACACAAAACGAAGGAACAGAAAGACCTTTCACGGGAGAGTATGATGACTTTTATGAAAAAGGCATTTACGTAGATATCGTAAGTGGTGAACCTTTATTCTTAAGTAGTACTAAGTATGATGCGGGTTGCGGATGGCCATCTTTCTCACAACCAATCACGAAGACAAATATTGTCGAAAATACCGATTTAAGTCATGGGATGGTTAGAACTGAAGTGAGAAGTACCGATGCTGATTCACATCTAGGACATGTATTTAACGATGGACCACAAGATCAAGGTGGCTTACGTTATTGTATTAACTCAGCTTCATTAAAATTCATTCCTTTTGAGGAAATGGATGAAGCGGGCTACAGTGAATATAAAAGCCAAGTGGAGTAATTAGACTATGTATGAATTTATAGAAGGAATATTACACTCTGTTACGCCACAATATATTGTTATTAATGTGAATGGGATTGGCTATAAAATTATTACAGCCAATCCTTTTCGTTGGCAAGACTACTTAAGTCAAACCGTTCAATGTCAAGTTGAGTTAGTCACTCGAGAAGATTCGATGACTTTATACGGTTTTTACGATGCCAACGAAAAACAATTATTCCATAAATTAAATAAAGTATCCGGGATTGGACCTAAAAGTGCTTTATCTATCTTAGCTTTAGATGATCATGATGGGTTAATTCAAGCGATTGAATCGGGAGATAGCCAGTATTTAACGAAATTTCCAGGTGTGGGTAAAAAGACTGCCCAACAAATGGTACTAGACCTAAGAGGGCAATTAGACTTTGCCTCTGAAGTAGCTAAGAGTGACACATCACAAAGCACAAGTGCATCAGATGAGATTAATGAGAAAGTCATCGAAGCACTCGAAGGTCTTGGTTACTCGCAACGTGAAATTAAACGTGTTGAGAAAGCAATAAAGGCTGAGCAATTTAACTCAACCCAAGACGGCTTGAGTTATGCCTTCAAATTATTAATTAAAAACTAACAAGGAGGGCAGAGTATGAGTCATGAAGACCGTATTTTACAAAACGAACCGTTAAATGAAGCAGAAGAAATGCAAGAACAATTACTGCTTCGACCTAAATTACTTAAAGATTATATTGGTCAAGACAAATTAAAAAAAGAATTGTCAGTCTATTTACAAGCAGCTAAAATGCGTGAAGAAGCATTAGACCATATTTTAGTTTATGGCCCTCCAGGCTTAGGTAAAACAACATTAGCAATGATTATTGCAAATGAGTTAGAAGTTGGAATACAAACAACGAGTGGTCCAGCCATAGAAAGACCTGGGGATTTATTAGCGATATTGAATGAACTAAATCCAGGCGACGTTCTCTTTATCGACGAGATTCATCGTCTTCCTCGTATAATTGAAGAAGTATTGTATTCTGCGATGGAAGATTATTTTGTTGATATCGTCATTGGGCAAGGATCAGCAAGTCAGCCTATCCACTTTGAATTGCCACCGTTCACACTGATAGGGGCAACAACGAGAGCAGGAATGCTTTCACAACCTTTAAGAGACCGATTTGGGATTGTGTCTCATTTGGAATACTATAATACAGAGGATTTAAAAGCAATTGTTAATCGAACAGCAAATGTTTTCCAAATTGAGATTGATGACCATGGCGCGCAAGAAATTGCTTTAAGGAGCCGAGGAACTCCCCGAATTGCGAATCGATTGCTAAGACGTGTGCGAGATTTTGCACAAGTTAAAAGTAATGGAAGAATAACTCAATCAGTAACAGACGAATCTCTGCAAATTCTTGATATTGATGAGTGCGGTTTAGATGGCGTAGACCGAAAATTACTATCAACAATGATTGAATTGTATGATGGTGGTCCGGTTGGGCTAAGTACGATTGCGATAAACATCAGTGAAGATACAGAGACAGTCATTGATATGTATGAGCCTTACTTATTACAGAATGGCTTTATCCAAAGAACACCCAGAGGCCGAGTAGCAACTAAAAAGACATATGAACACTTAGGCTACCCATGGATGGAAACGAAAGAGGAATAAAATGTTAACGACAAAAGATTTTGATTATGAATTACCAGAGCATTTAATCGCTCAAACACCCCTAGAAGACCGAAGCGCTTCGCGTCTCTTAGTTCTTAATAGAGAAGACGATACCTTGGAAGACACAGATTTTAAACATATCCTAGATTATGTAAATCCTGGAGATGCTTTAGTAGTCAATGAAACGCGAGTAATTCCAGCACGCATCTTTGGTGTAAAACCAGATACCGGTGGACATCTAGAAGTATTACTATTAAATAATACTCAAGGTAATGAGTGGGAAGTGTTAGTTAAACACGCGCGTCGAGCCAAAGTAGGAACGGTCATCGAATTTGGTAAAGAAGCTCAACTTCGCGCAGTAGTTAAAGAAGAATTAGAGCATGGTGGGCGAATCATTGAATTTGAATACGAAGGTGTCTTTTTAGAAATATTGGAGACATTAGGTCAAATGCCGCTCCCACCATATATTAAAGAAAGACTCGAAGATCCAGAGCGTTATCAAACGGTTTATGCAAAAGAAAATGGTTCGGCAGCTGCACCAACAGCCGGTTTACATTTTACAAATGAGTTGTTTCAACAAGCAAAAGAAAAAGGAATTGAAATTATTCCACTAACACTGCATGTAGGTTTAGGAACATTTAGACCAGTGTCTGTTGAAAATCTAGAAGAACATGAAATGCATTCTGAGTTTTATAACTTAAGTGCTCAAAGTGCTGAGCGCATTAACAAAATTAAAGATAATGGCGGAAAAATTGTAGCAGTTGGAACAACTTCTGTTAGAACCCTAGAAACAATTGCAAATGATAATAACGGAGAAATTAAAGCAGGTTCAGGTTGGACATCAATCTTTATTACACCTGGTTATGAATTTAAAGCAGTGGATCATTTAATAACGAACTTCCACTTACCTCAATCAACGTTAGTGATGTTAGTTAGTGCATTCTATAACCGAGAAAGAATACTGCAAGCTTATAGACATGCTGTAGACAATGAGTATCGATTCTTTAGTTTTGGAGATGCAATGTTAATTTTGTAAGTAAATTTGAGCGCTTTGTTGGTCAAACCAACAAGGTGTTTTTTTCTCTCTCAAAGTTTGAAGATAGAGGGAATAGAAGCGATATGGTATGATATTAACGAGAATGATTAGGAGGTGAACCGATGTTATTAAATGTTCAAAGTGAGTATTCACTTTTGAGTAGTACGTTAAGAATCAATGATTATATTAAAGAAGCCAAACGATTAGGTTATGATGCGATTGGCTTAGCAGATAATCAAGTGCTTCACGGAGCGTTACAATTTTACACACAAGCGAGAAAGATGGGTTTGAAGCCTTTAATTGGTTTAAACATTACGCTAATTGGTGGAATCAGACAAGATGAGCGTTACCCATTTATGCTGTATACAAAGAGTGAAACAGGTTATCATCATCTAATAAAAATTTCAAGAATGGTCGAAAATAATCACATTGATGATTTAGAAGTTTGGGCTTATTTAGAACAACAAGCAACTGATTTAGTATATATATCATCGGGAAGATTGAGTGAGATGGAACAAGCCATTATTCATGAGGATGGCGAACATGGAAAGAAGATAGTAACTTATCTTAATCAAGTATTCGGAAATAATCATGTATTTATGGGAATGACAATCTATCCCTACAACAAATTCGAAATTGAGATGTTATCACATTTTGCGCAGGAAAATCATATCCAACAAGTGATAGCTCAATTAGTAAATTCATTAAAAGAAGACGAAGCTTTCAGTTTACAAATCCTCAAATCCATTAAAGACAATGAAACGATTGATCATTCATTACGTTATTCAAAAGGATCAAACTTTTTATTTCCAAAAGAAACACTTCGTTCAATGTATGTTAATAACGGATTAGAAGAAGTTTGGAATAATACAGAAAAACTTGTTGAAAAATTGAATGTGGCCATTGATTCAAGCCAATCCTATTTACCAAAGTATCAAGCGCCTGATGATTTAACGGCCTCAGAATATGTCAAAGAATTGACGTTCAATCAACTAGAGAAAATAGGCAAAAGTCAAGATGAAACATACATCCAGCAATTAAATCATGAATTGCAAGTCATTGATCGAATGGGCTTCAGTGACTACTTCTTAATTGTATGGGATATTATCAAATATTGTCATGAGAAAAATATTCGAATCGGACCGGGTAGGGGTTCGGCAGCGGGTTCACTGGTCAGTTATTTATTACAAATTACATTAGTTGATCCTATCGAATTTGATTTATTATTCGAACGTTTTTTAAACCCAGAACGCTACAATATGCCCGATATTGATATCGATATTCCAGATAATAAAAGAGAAGCAGTATTAAAATACATTCAAAAAAGATACGGACATGAACAAGTCGCTCAAATTGTAACTATGGGAACCTTTGGTGCGAAAGCTTCAATTCGAGATACTTTGCGTGTCGTTGGTGCGGAAAGTGATCAACTAAAACGTTGGTCGCAAGCAATACCATCTGATCAAAACCAATTAATGACTTTAGAGAGAGCAGTCAAACAATCCAAATTATTACAAGCAATTGTGTCAGAGAGCGAATTTAATCGAGACATTTTTAATGCGGCACAAACTATAGAAGGATTACCTCGTCATAATTCGACCCATGCGGCAGCAGTAGTAATTAATGATTTTCCGCTTGATTCGATTATTCCCGTCAAAGATCGTGAGAATGATTTGTTAATCACACAGTTTACAATGAACGATGTCGAACAAATGGGCTTATTAAAGATGGATTTTTTAGGATTAAGAAACTTAACAATTCTTGATAATATTATCCGAAATATTAAAGTAAATAAAAATATCGATCTCTTAGCACAAGATATACCAATGAATGATTATGAAACGATTAAACTGTTTCAGGAAGCCGATACAAATGGGGTATTTCAATTTGAATCAGACGGAATTAAAGATGTACTAAAACGATTGAAGCCAGAAAACTTTGAAGATATAGTCGCCGTTAATGCACTGTATCGACCAGGACCAATGAAACAAATTGATTCCTTTATTCGAAGAAAGCACGGCAAGGAAAAAATCGAGTACGTCAACGAAGTCTTAGAACCAATATTGAATACGACTTATGGAATTATTGTTTATCAAGAGCAGGTCATGCGAATTGTCGTTGATATGGCTGGATTTTCTCTGGGTGAAGCGGATATTTTACGGCGTGCGATGGGGAAAAAACAAGTAGACGTCATGGAAAAGGAAAGAGAGCATTTTGTGAATGGAGCCATCAATAAAGGTCATACAGAACAGGCTGCTAAAGTTGTCTACAATTATATATATGAATTTAGTAATTATGGGTTTAATCGAGCTCATGCCGTTGTTTACTCAACCCTGGCCTATCAATTAGCTTATTTGAAAGCTAATTATACAGAAGAATTTTATCAAGCGATATTAAACAATGGGCGCTCGCAATCGACTTCTTTTAATCATTATATCCAAGAGGCTAAACATAGATTACAGAAATTATTACCGTTGGATATTAATAAAAGTGGGGCAGGATTTAATGTTGATGAAGGTTTGCGCATTGGTTTCAACTCAGTCAATGGTGTTAGGGGAGAACTTATTGACCATATCCTGGAAGACCGGAGTCAAATGGGAGCATATAAAAATCTATTGAACTTTCTTCAGCGATTACCACTCAAGTTATTAAAAGTAGATATGATATCGCCATTAATTTATGCTGGCGCTTTTGATGGATTTGGTGCAAATCGGGCAACATTGGTACATAATTTACCTGCTATGATCCAATCCGTTGAATTCAGTGGCCAAAATATTAATTTATTTCAAGAAATGGAACCTAAAATTGAATGGAAAGAAGATTTTTCACTGATCGAACGGTTGAATCATGAGAAAGAAGCACTCGGATTTACAGTTTCAGGGCATCCGCTAGATGCGTATAAAGATATTATTAATAATGATCCTGATTTTATTAATATTTCTGATGCTGTAAACGCTCCATTAAAGAAAAAAGTAAAACTAATCGCACTGGTTCAGACTGTAAAAGTAATCCGAACAAAGAAAAATGAATTAATGGCTTTCTCAACAGTTGGAGATGAATTTTACACCATCGACCTTGTTGTTTTTCCAATGATTTTTCAAAAAAGTATGCAATTACTGAGAGAGGATAATATATTAATTATCGAAGGTACGGTAGGTGTTGACCGGCGCGACAACTTACAAATCGTCGTTGACGGATTAAAACCCGTCAGTAAATATAAAAATAATCAAAAAATGCCACCACCAACAAATACCATTCGTCGTTGTTTTATACAAATAGAAGATTTCACCCAAGATCATGCAAAAATTGAGAATGTGAAGCAATTGGCCTTGGACAACTTTGGACCAGCTGATATCATTTTAGTCGACCGAAATCGACAAACAATTCAATTGGATTCGCCTTATACAATTAGTTATAGTTATCGAGTTCAACAACAACTTAAAGAAATCTTTGGTCAGGAACGAGTAGTTTTTAAATAAATCATTTAATTACCGATATTAAAGCAAGAAAATGAAAATGAAAACGTTCCTTTCATAAAAAAGAATTGAAATTATATGACTTTATATATGAATAATGATAAAATAACGGCAGTGGTAAAAATCTTACCAATCTGTATTATTGAATTAGAGGTGGAAAATGGAAATCAAACGTATTGCCGTTTTAACTAGTGGTGGTGATGCTCCTGGTATGAACGCAGCTGTTCGTGCAGTCGTTGAGCAGGGGATTCATCATGGTTTAGAAGTTTATGGAGTATACTATGGTTATCGTGGTTTAGTAGAAGGAGATTTCCGACTACTAACACTCTCAGATGTGCATCATAACATTCGACGTGGTGGAACAATGTTATATTCAGCACGTTATCCTGAATTTAAAAACAAAGAGTATCAAGAAAAAGCAATTAGCCAATTAGAAAAATTTGGTATTGATGCTTTAGTTGTTATTGGTGGTGACGGATCATTTGCCGGAGCTTTAAGTTTATCTAAATTAGGTTTCCCAGCCGTAGGAATACCTGGAACAATTGATAATGATATCCCTGGAACAGAATACACTATCGGATTTGATTCAGCTGTCAGTGTCGCCTTAGACGCGATTGATAAAATTTCAGATACTGCTGCATCACATAATCGGACATTTGTTGTAGAAGTGATGGGAAGACACGCTGGAGATATCGCAATTTGGGCAGGGGTAGCTGCGGGTGCAGATGCAATTATTATCCCTGAAGAAGAATTTTTAATTGAAGATGTTGTTCGCCGTACAGAAGCAGGACGCTCAGCAGGTAAAGATTATTCTCTAGTTGTTCTAGCTGAAGGGGCGATGGATGTTGATAATTTCGTTGAACAATTCCAAGTATTAGCACCGGATCAAAGTGTTCGCGGTGTTACGTTATCACATATTCAACGTGGTGGAACACCTACTGCACGTGACCGTGTCTTTGCAACTTTAATGGGAGCTCGATCTGTTGACTTAATAATTGAAGGACAAAAAGCTATCTACTTAGGTGTTCGTGAAGAGCAATTAACTGTATTTGATATTGTAGAAACTTTAGAAAAAACTGAACACCATGTTAGACAAGATCTATTCCAATTAAATCAAGAATTAACTGATCGTGGAAATTAAATCTAATTAAAAGGAGAATATTATCAATGAATATTAAAAAAACTAAAATTGTTTGTACTTTAGGACCAGCAAGTGACGCTCAAGAAACAATGGAGCAATTAATTGAATCTGGAATGAACGTTGCTCGTTTTAACTTCTCACATGGTGATCATGAAGAGCAATTAGTTCGTTTCAACACTTTAAAAGCTGCTCGTGAAGCAACTAAACAAAACGTAGGTATCTTATTAGATACTAAAGGACCAGAAATCAGAACTCATTTAATGGCAACAGATATTGTTAAATTAGATAAAGGTAAAACTGTTCGAATTTCTATGGAAGAAGTTGCTGGTACCGAAGAAAGATTCTCTGTTACTTACGATCAATTAATTAACGACGTTAAAGTCGGCGGGCACATCTTATTAGATGATGGTTTAGTTGATTTATTAGTCACTGAAATCGATCACGAAAATGGTGATATCGTAACAGAAATCCAAAACAACGGTATTCTTAAATCTCGTAAAGGTGTGAACGTACCAAACGTATCACTTAATCTACCAGGTATCACTGAAAAAGATGAAAATGATATTCGTTTCGGAGTACGTGAAGGAGCTGACTTTATTGCAGCAAGTTTCGTACGTCGTGCATCAGACGTTATGGAAATTCGTCAAGTACTTGAAGAAGAAGGACGTCCTAATGTTAAAATTATTTCTAAGATTGAAAACCAAGAAGGTGTAGATAACTTAGATGAAATTTTAGAAATTTCTGATGGTATCATGGTTGCCCGTGGTGACTTAGGGGTGGAAATCCCAACGCCAGAAGTTCCAATTGTGCAAAAACACATTATCAAAAAATGTAATGAAGCTGGTAAAGTTGTAATTACTGCAACTCAAATGCTGGATTCAATGCAAAGTAATCCTCGTCCAACACGCGCCGAAGCCGGTGACGTTGCGAACGCAATCTTTGATGGTACAGACGCAGTTATGTTATCAGGTGAAACTGCCGCAGGTGATTACCCAGTTGAAGCTGTTAAAACAATGTCAAGTATTGCATTACGTACGGAAGAAGCATTAGTTGGTCAAGATGCGGTTACTCTTAAAGAATATGACAAACGTGACTTAACTGAAGCGATTGGTCAAGCTGTAGGACATACTGCTAGAAACTTAGCTATTAATACAATTGTAGCAGCGACAAGTTCTGGACATACTGCTCAAATGATTTCTAAATACCGTCCTCAAGCTAATATTATTGCAGCGACATTTGATAACGAAATTAGTCGTTCATTAACATTATCATGGGGAGTACAAGCTTTCGAAATCGAAGCACCAGGATCAACAGATGAGATGTTAGACTCAGCAACTCAATTGGTTCAAGAAACAGGTTTTGCAAGTGAAGGTGACTTAATTATCATCACTGCAGGTGTCCCAGTAACTGAATCTGGTACAACTAACTTAATGAAGATCCAATTAATCGGAACATTGTTAGCGCAAGGTGAAGGTGTTGGTAGCGGAAACTACATCGGTAAAGCTGTTATTGCAAACTCTGCTGAAGAAGCAAATATTAAAACAGTTGTTGGTTCAGTATTAGTTGCTAAAAACACAGATGCTGATTATTCTGAAGCAATTAATAAAGCTGGAGCACTTATTGTTGAAGAAGGTGGAATTACTTCTCATGCTGCAGTTGTTGGACTTGAACGTGGAATTCCAGTTATTGTTGCAGTTGAAGGAGCATTATCTTCAATTAAAGCTGACGAATTAGTTACAGTAGATGCTCGTCGTGGACGCATTTACCGTGGGGCAACAGTAAGTATCTAATCTTATATTTTAATTAAGAGCACCATCAAATCTACGTATTCTAACTTCGATTTGATGGCGCTCATTTTTTTATGAATTTTCGTATAAAATACAGGTAACAATGATTATACAAGGTTTATAATGGATGTTTATGAAGAAATCCATGTCGACTTTATGTTAAAATAGAAATTAAAGAGCAGTAAAAATTATAAGAAGGAGGGCTTAAATGGTTCAATTTGGAGACATAATTGAAGCAAAAATTATAGATGAAAATGATCTAAGCTATTTTGCCCAAAAAGACGGTATTACATTTAATATTCCAAAGGATTCTACTGATGAAACTTATAAAAATGGTGAAATAGTAGAGGGATTAATCTATCAAGATAAAGACGAGACGAACATCTTACAAGTAGAATTACCAAATATACGCCCTGGTTATTATGGTTGGGGAAGAGTTATTCAATCAATATATAGTCTTGGAATTTTCGTTGATGTTGGTTTAATTAATAAAGACATCGTAGTATCTCTGGATGATTTACCAGAAGATAATAAAAAATGGCCTCGTCACGGAGATAAGTTATACTTAACATATCAAGTTGATAATAAAGACCGTTTTTGGGGTGTTCTAGCACAAGAAGAGGATTTTAATAAATTAAAACGCAAAGCACCAGCCCGTATGATGAATCAGGAAGTTAGTGCAACAGTAATAAGCAATAAAGGTGTGGGTGTTCAAGCGATATCTGTCGAAGGTTTCGAGATATTTGTTCATGAAAGTGAAATGGAACACCGACTTCGTGTAGGTGAGTCAGTACAATTAAGAATTATTCATGTTCATAAAGATGGTACTTTAAATGGATCTGCGAAACCACGTGCTTTTGAAGCATTAGATGATGATTCAGAAATGATTTATGCGGTCTTAAGTAAGACACCTGATAAATTCTTACCTCTACACGATAAATCAGATCCTGAAGAAATCAAAAATTATTTAGGGTTGAGTAAATCACAATTCAAACGTGCCGTTGGAAGATTGATGAAGAACGGCCGTGTTACACAAGAGAAGGAAAAAGGAATTTTTCTGAAGGATTAGTATAGGAGTGATTGAATGGATGAATTAATAGATGATTACGAACGTTATTTATTGATTGACCAAGGAAAATCACAAAACACCATCCAAAGTTACATGAGAGATTTGAAGAAGTTTGTTACATTTATTAACAAACTGGAACTTGACGAAATTAACAATATTAATAAAGACACAATACAATTGTATATTATAAGCCTAAACAAAGCGGGATTTGCAGCGAGTACAACGAATCGAATGATTTCGACCTTAAAAAACTTTTTCCACTATTTAATTAGAGAACAAAAGATGGATCACAACCCAATGGATTTAATCCAAGGGGCAAAGAATCGCAAACATTTACCAAAAACATTGAGTTCAAAAGAAATTAATCATTTACTTGAAGCACCGGATACGGAAACTAATAATGGTATCCGTGACCGAGCGATATTAGAAGTGATGTATGCGACGGGGTTACGGGTCAGCGAGTTAACTCAATTAAAGATGAATGAACTTCATCTCGAATTAGGCTTTATACAAACAGTCGGTAAAGGAGATAAAGAACGAATTATCCCCATCGGTGAAGAAGCTCTTTTTTGGATTAAAAAGTATCTTGAAGAAGTTTATCCAATTTACGCTAAAAAATCGACCGATTCTACCATTCTATTCTTAACCCAACGTGGTAAACACTTTACCCGGCAAGGAATTTGGAAAAATTTAAAAAAATATGTTAACTTGGCTGGGATTGATCACGAAGTGTCACCTCATATTCTGCGACATTCCTTTGCGACACATTTGTTAGAGAATGGGGCTGATTTAAGAATGGTACAAGAATTACTTGGGCATTCAGACATTTCCACCACACAAATTTATACTCATGTATCCAAACAGCGACTACAAGAAATATATCGTAACTCATTTCCAAGAGCGATAGATTAAAGGAGTAAAAATATGACATTTGATAGAATACATTTACTAGTTATGGACTCAGTAGGTATTGGAGAAGCAGCAGACGCTAAAAAATTTGGCGATGTTGGATCAAATACTTTAGGTAATATTGCAAACACGGTTGGTTTAAAATTACCAAACTTAACAAAGATGGGTTTAGCTAATATAGCGCCAATTAAAGGCATCGAACCAGTTGAAAATGCTACTGCATATTTTACTAAGTTAGAAGAAGTATCTGCAGGAAAAGATACAATGACTGGACATTGGGAAATCATGGGTCTACGTATTGACCAACCATTCCGAGTTTTCCCAGAAGGCTTCCCAGATGAATTAATTGAAAAAATTGAAACATTTTCTGGTCGCAAAATTATAGGGAATAAACCAGCTTCAGGAACTGAAATTTTAGATGAATTAGGCCAACACCAAATTGAAACAGGTGATTTAATTGTCTACACATCAGCGGACTCTGTTCTTCAAATTGCAGCTCATGAAAAAGGAATACCATTAGAAGAATTATATAAAATCTGTGAGTATGCAAGAGAAATAACTTTAGAAGATCCTTATATGATTGGTCGAATTATTGCTCGGCCTTATCTAGGTGAAGAAGGTAATTTTGAAAGAACAAGTAATAGACATGATTACGCATTAAGTCCTTTTGGAAAAACAACTTTAGATTACTTGAAAGACGAATCATTTGATGTTATTTCTATTGGTAAAATCGAAGATATCTTTAACGGTCAAGGAATTACCGAAGGCCACCGAACTGAAAGTAATATGGATGGTGTCGATAAATTAATCAAAGTGATGGATAGAGACTTTAAAGGCATAAGCTTTACAAACCTAGTTGATTTTGATGCTAAATTCGGTCACCGTCGTAACACACAAGGATATGCAGATGCATTAGAAGAATTTGATGCCCGTATTCCAGAAATGATAGACCACTTAGCTGATAATGACTTATTAATTATTACGGCTGATCACGGGAATGATCCAACTTTCACTGGAACTGATCATACACGTGAATATGTGCCAGTATTAGTTTATAGCAAAGCAATCAACGAACCAAAAGAATTAGATGCAACTTACTTCAGTGATATTGCTGCGACAATCTCTGATAACTTCTCAGTGAAACAAACTAAAGAAGGGCAATCTTTCCTAGACCAAATAAAATAAAAGGGGTATAAACTATGTTTACAGAAGCTATTGATTATATTAAAAGTAAAGGAATCACAGAACCAAAAGTAGGATTGATTTTAGGATCTGGTTTAGGTGATTTAGCTGACGAAATTCAAGAGTCTATTCAACTTGATTATTCTGATATTCCTAGTTTCCCAGTGTCGACAGTTGAAGGTCATGACGGAAAATTAGTATATGGAACACTTGCTGGGAAAAAAGTTATCGCTTTAAAAGGACGTTTTCATTATTATGAAGGCTATGACTTAGACAAAGTAACCTTCCCTGTGCGTATATTTAATGAATTAGGTGTTGAATCAGTTGTTATTACAAATGCTGCAGGTGGCGTAAATGAATCGTTTAATCCTGGTGACTTAATGATTATCACTGACCACTTGAACTTTACGGGTTCCAACCCACTCATTGGTCAAAATATTAGCGAACATGGACCACGTTTCGTAGACATGACTGAAACATATAGTTTACGCGGTCAACAATTATTAAAAGATATTGCTAAAGATAATGACTTCCCAATTAAAGAAGGTGTTTATACTTGGTTTACAGGACCAACTTATGAAACACCTGCTGAAATTAGAGCGACACGTGTGATGGGCGGAGATGCAGTTGGAATGTCAACTGTACCAGAAGCCATTGTTGCAAAACATTGTGGTTTAGAAGTATTTGGTATTTCTTGTATTACTAATCTAGCTGCAGGTATGCAAGCTGAATTGAATCATGAAGAGGTTGTTGAAGTTTCTACTAAAGTAAAACCAAGATTTAAATTACTTATTACAGAATTAATTAATCAAATTTAGCCAATGCATTTGGAAAAAGACAGGATAAGTTTATAATGATAAATTGTGTTTTCTTAGTAGTCGATTATATTTCTTTGTCTACTAAAAAACAGTTTGAATTATAAAGAAGTATCATGTCTTTTTTCAATGTGTTTGTTTATATATAGAATCAACTTAATGTACAATTTCTTGAAATAATTATCATAACATGGTAATATCACTCAAGTGATTAAGGGACGAGGAGGTTTCCATGTTAATTAGTTCAAAAAACAAAAACGGAAAAATTATATTAGGGTTACTTTCTTACACTTATGACGATGAGAAAGCGAATTTGAGTGAAATGAGCAGTCTATTAGAGTCATACCGAGAAGATCCTAATTTTGATATTTTGTTATATAAAAATGATGAAAGTGAAAATTTTATTGGATTAATATGTATTGAAAAAAATACGTTAGAGTCTCAAAATGAAGATACACCCTCATCGACAACAATTATCGTACATCGAATTGCGGTTGTGCCTTCTTTTAGAGATGAAGGTATCGGGTATAAAATGTATGAACTACTGCGTAAGCAACACCCTAATGCCACTGTTATCGGTGCGATGAATACGGTAGATATCTTAGCAAAATGGAGCACAAAATATAATCAATCTTTATAGAATTTTCGAATGTAATGGGGAGATTGTTTGCAAAACACAGAATTAAGAATTGAATTAGAATCATTTCAAGGTCCATTTGATTTGCTTCTTCATTTGATCAAACAGATGGAAGTTGATATCAATGATATTCCCATGACTGAGATTACTAATCAATATATTAAATATATTGAGGCAATGAATAAGCTAGAATTAGATATTATTGGAGAATATTTAGTTATGGCTGCAACGTTATTAGAGATTAAAAGTAATATCTTACTACCAATTGAACCAAGTCCAGATTATGAAGAAGATTACGATGAGGGTGATCCGCGTGATATTCTTGTTCAACAATTGCTTTTATACCAGCAATTCCAAACCGTTGCGACTCAATTACAAATCAAACAAGATGAGAGGGCGCGACTATTCTCACGTCCGATGGCTGATTTAAGTTCGTATCAAGAATTTGTACCTTTAGATGAAGATACACTTTCACTGACTGATTTAGCTGAGGCGATGGCCAGTGTTGTTGAAAAAGCAGCGAGTCGAGAACCACTTGAAAGACAAATTCAACATGAATCATTAACGGTTTCAGATCAGATGGATAAGATTATGGCTGCATTTCAGTTTGATACAGATAATGATTCAGTGACTCTTGATCAATTTTTCCAATACGGAACACGTAATGAAATTATAACGACTTTTTTAGCGATGTTGGAATTAGTAAGAAAGCAACATCTAATCTTTCTTCAAAAAGGTAAAGATGATCCAATTCAAATGAAGAAATTAGAGGAGTAAGATTTGTGAATGAGTTAATAAAGAGAGTATTTGGTATATTATTTGTAGCAGGTGATGATGGGGTGAGTCGGCAAGAGTTGACTCAGAGTTTAGAAGAGCCAATTAGTAGCATTGACGACTGTCTTGAACAGTTGAAACTTAATTTTCAAACGGATGATTCATCAGCGCTTGAAGTTGTGAATTTCAATCAACGATACCGATTAATTACCAAAAAAGAATTGGCAAAAGATGTAGAAAAATATGCTCAAGCTCCATTTTCACAAAACTTAACCAGAGCATCCATTGAAACATTATCAATTGTAGCCTATCGCCAACCAATTACGCGTATGGCTATTGATGAGATTAGAGGTGTTTCTTCGAGTAGTTTAATAAAAAAACTAATATCTCGAGATTTGATCAAAGAAATTGGAAGGATTGAAGCACCGGGACGACCAGTATTATACGGGGTCACCGATTACTTTATGGATTATTTTGGTTTAAAAACATTAGAAGATTTACCAGAAATTGAACCCATTGCATTAAATGCAGAACTTTCCTCCGAAGAATTGTTTGACTTGAAAGAATGGCCAATTGAATTATATGACGAAGAAAATAATCAGAATGAGGATGAGTAACTAAATGGAAAGATTACAAAAAGCAATGGCGAATGCGGGTGTCGCAAGTCGTCGTAAAAGTGAAGATTTAATCGTAGATGGACATGTTAAAGTAAATGGTAAATTAGTAACGGAATTAGGTACAAAAGTATCTAAGACGGATGTTATTGAAGTAGATGGGGTTCCTATTTATAAAGAAGAACCAAAATATATTATGTTATATAAACCAAAAAACGTTATCAGTGCTGTGAGTGATCCCACTGACCGTAAAGTAGTTGTTGATTTTATTCAGGGAGTAGAAGAACGTATTTATCCTATCGGTCGCTTAGATTTCGATACAACCGGTTTAATTTTATTAACAAATGATGGTGATTTTGCGAATTTGTTAACTCACCCACGCTATAATATAGATAAAGTATATATTGCAACGGTGAACGGTATTGTTGACACAAAAGCACTGACTAAATTAGAGCAAGGTGTCATGATAGATGGTAAGAAAACTTCTAAAGCCCGAGCGAAAGTTATTTCAACTAATAAAGAAAAGAAAACTTCCGTTGTACAGTTAACAATACATGAAGGTTGGAATCACCAAGTGAAAAATATGTTCGAGGCTGTAGGACATGAAGTCTACCGCTTGAAACGCGAACGATTCTCTTTCTTGGATTTAGGTACATTACAGCCAGGTGAGTGGCGTGATTTAACAGCTTTTGAAGTAGGTAAGTTAAAGAAGATTGCTTTAGATGAATAAAATTTAAAGTAATAAATTGAGTGCATGAAATGATGATAGTTATAATTTCGTGTGTTTTTTCACAAACGACTTGCCTTATTCAATTGAATATGCTAAGGTATAATTAAATAAAATACAATACGTCTTCAGGGCAGGGTGTAATTCCCGACCGGTGGTAAAGTCCACGAACTCGAGTCATCGAGCTGATCTGGTTAGATTCCAGTACCGACAGTAAAGTCTGGATGGAAGAAGATTAAATGATATACACTTTTTTGAGTATATTCTTTTAAAGTACGTCTTTTTACCCTGGGAAAAGTAGGGTGAGAAGGCGTATTTTTTTAGTCTTGGGACGAAAAAGGAGAAGAAAAATGCAAAAAAGATCACAGGTTAGAACTATGATGTTATTGGCTATATTAGGTGCTTGGGGAGTTATTCTGAGATTCTTTGATTTCCCGATTTTACCAGCTGCACCGTTTCTAAAGATTGATTTTAGTGATTTAGCTGTTTTGGTTGGAATGTTAATTCATGGACCGGTTGGTATTGTTGTAGTCGCGTTTATCAGAGATACTATTAACTATATCTTACAAGGCGGGCAAGCAGGATTTCCAATTGGAGCTGTCATGAGTTTTACTGCATCAGTTGTTATGTTTATTCCGACACACTTCATTCTAAATTCTCTTAAGAAAGTTAGTTGGAAATTCAAAGCTGTATTAATGAGTATTACTCTGACAGTCGGTTTAGTGGTTTCAATGTCGATAATAAATTACTATATCGCTTTGCCAATTTATACAACCGTGTTGAATTTCCCAATTGATGATTACTTCGGTTATATTCTAGCTGTTGTAGCACCATTTAATTTAATAAAAGGTATCTTTTTAAGTGTAGGTCAAATTTTGGTCATCAAAATCGTTCCAAATTTATTAAGAAAAAGAAATGCTATTTATCCTGGATATAATTTATTGAAAACAAATTAAAACAAATAATATATATACAAGCGAGTTGTTCACATAAATTGTGAATTGCTCGCTTTTTATTTGTTTGTAGTTAAAGATTGTACTAAAATTATTGTATGGAGATATCAATTTAAAACATAAAAAACAAAACTAATGACGAATATATTCATATAGTAGTGGAATAAGCAGAAAAATAATGTATAATGTAGAATGATAAAGCAAACCTGTTTGTTCTATTACCATTGCTTTACAGATTCTTTTCAGTATGATGTTATTGATAATAGAAATCTATTTTATTGGCAAAAAAAAGATTAAGTTATGGTAATATAATAGGGAAAGTTAACTATGTATTAAAATGAATCATCATTAACTATGCATATTTAGGAGGGATTCTTATGTCTAAGGAACAAGATAAAGATCAAGACGTTTTTGAATCTGAGGTTGAAGAAACTATTGAAGAGACACCTTCAAAAAAAGAAAGCAAACCTTGGAATCGAAAATTTGGAGAAGATGAAAGTTTAAAAAACCGTCAATATTCAAGAACTGCACGCAACCAACCAGCAAAAGAAGCAACAACACTTTCTAAAGTGTTGTTAGTAATTATTGTAATTACGGTTATTGCGCCTTTCTTATTGTTTATTTTTGTGAATACACAATTAGATAATGACGAAATACCAAATCGTAGTGCTGAACAGATTAATTTTTCTAGAAATTCTGAGTTATCACAAGTGTCAAGTGCTGATGAAAGTGAATCAAGCACAGACGAAAGTGAAAGTGAAGAAGAGTCCAGTTCAGAAATTAGTAGAGAACCAATAGAATCAATTGAAGAAGTTGAGCCTGAACCGGAATTACCACCTACACCAACTGAACCAGTTGTACCTGAAACACCTGTAGAGACACCACCTACAACGGGCGGAACATATACAGTTCAAGCAGGGGATTCATGGTATGCTATTTCTAGAAATACCGGCGTAGATCTTTATGCATTATTAAGTGCGAATGGGGCAACAACTGATACAGCTATTTTCCCAGGAGACACAGTCGTATTACCATAGTATAGAGTATAAGTTTATAGAATAGAGATCTGTTAAAGGTCTCTATTTATTTTGATTAAAAGGAGAATTTTTAATGTCGAATTTTCAAATTGCCATAGATGGACCCTCTTCATCAGGGAAAAGTACTGTCGCACAAGCCATTGCTAAAAAACTTGATATTGTCTACATTGATACAGGGGCAATGTATAGAGCGGTCACTTTAGCTGTTTTACAAGATAGTATAAACGTAAGTGATGTTGAAAGAGTGGAAAAAATATTACCAACACTTCATATAAGTTTTAAAAGATCAGATAAAGGTATTCAAGAAATGTATTTGAATAATCAAAATGTTAGTCGTGAAATCCGATCGGATGTGGTCACAGCAAATGTATCAGAAATTTCAGCTTATCCATTTGTTCGAGAAAAACTAGTGGAAGACCAACGGAATATGGCAAGTACACATTCAGTAGTCATGGATGGTCGGGATATTGGGACCGTGGTCCTACCACATGCGGAGTATAAATTCTTCTTGAATGCTTCAGCGAAAGTGCGAGCGAAAAGACGTTTCGATGAAAATATTGAAAAGGGCTTATCTAATCAAACACTTGAGGAAATAGAAGAAAGTATTGTCGCAAGAGACCATTATGATTCAAATCGCGAGCACAGTCCGTTGAAAAAAGCAGACGATGCAATCGAGTTAGAAACGGATCATTTATCAGTGGAACAAGTTGTAAATACAATAATTAATCATATTAAGAAATAAGTATTGTTAAATCGCTATTATATTGTCATTTTACTAGACTGATGACTGAATATTTGATATGATATGCTTATATACGGTTCTTAAATTATAAGAAGAACCACTATTTTTTAGGTAACGCTTAGGAGGAATTGGGTAAATGTCAGAGTTTGTAGAAAATCAAGAATTAAATGAAAATGAAGAAGTGGTTGAAGAGACAGAAACTACAGAAGTAGAAGAGTCTATGGAAACTATGGAAGACGCTTTAGGGAGTGTTAAAGAAATTAAAGTTGGCGATACTGTTCAAGGTGATGTATTAGCCTTTGATGACAATCAAGTACGTGTTTCTATTCAAGAAAGTGGCGGACTTGAAGGAGTTATTCCACGCAATGAATTATCAGCTACACCTGTTGAAGAATTAACGGATGTTGTTAATATTGGTGATGAAATCGAATTAGTGGTATTAAAACCAATTAAAGATAAAGAAAATGGAAACTTTTTATTATCTAAAAAACGTGTAGATGCTAAAAAAGTTTGGGAAGAATTACAAGTTAAATTTGAAAACGAAGAAACTATCGAAGCACCAGTTAAAAACGTTGTAAAAGGCGGATTAGTTGTAGATGCAGGCGTACGTGGATTCGTTCCAGCTTCAATGGTTGAAGATCACTTCGTAGAAGACTTCACACCATACGTTGGACAAACTTTAAAATTCGTTATTGTTGAAATTGAACCAAGTGAAAACCGTTTAATTTTATCACATAAAGAAATTGCACGTAAAGAAAGCGAAGCAAAACACGCTGAACGTTTAGCTGAATTAGAAGAAGGTTCAGTTGTTGAAGGTACTGTAGCTCGCTTAGTAAACTTTGGTGCATTTATCGACTTAGGTGGAGTGGACGGATTAGTTCATATTAGTCGTATTGCACATGAGCATGTTGATAAACCAAGTGATTACTTAACACCAGGCGAAACAGTTAACGTTAAAGTTCTTTCAGTTGATGAAGAAGATGGCCGCGTATCTTTATCTATTAAAGATACATTAGCAGGCCCATGGGATAACATCGAAGAAAAAGCTCCAGAAGGTTCTGAATTAAAAGGAACGGTTAAACGCTTAACTAGCTTTGGTGCATTTGTTGAAGTATTCCCAGGAGTTGAAGGGTTAGTACATATTTCACAAATCGCTCACGAACACATTGCGACACCTCACGAACGCCTTGAGGAAGGTCAAGAAATTGATGTTAAAGTATTAAGTGTAGATCCAGAACAAAACCGCTTATCACTTTCTGTGAAAGCATTATTGGATCAACCAGAAGGTATGGAAGAATCTCCAGCTCCTGCAGCTAGCTCTAACAAACCACGTCGTGAAAACAACAAACGTAATACAGGAAACAAAAAACAAAACCGTCAAAGAAACTTCCAAGACTCATCTGATGACAGCGATTCAAGATTTACTTTAGCTGACATGTTAGGTGATCAATTAGACCAATTCAAAGGTGAATAGGAATAATATTTGACTTAAAGAACGAGGCTGACTTTTCATTAGTCAGTCTTTTCTTAATTTATGGAGGTGAAATGAATGAGTAAAGTACCAGTAGTTGCTTTAGTAGGTCGACCAAATGTTGGTAAATCAACCATATTCAATCGACTTATTGGAGAGAGGGTATCGATTGTAGAAGACCATCCAGGAGTAACTCGTGATCGTATTTATGCAACAGGTAGATGGATTGGTAAAGAATACCGTTTGATTGATACCGGTGGGATTGATATGAGTAATGAGCCATTAATGAATCAAGTACGTTACCAAGCAGATTTAGCTATGGATGAAGCGGATGTTATTGTAATGGTGACGAGTGTTAGAGAAGGTGTCACTCTTGAGGATGAAGAAGTAGCCCAAAGACTGCATCGAACAAATAAACCAGTTGTCCTAGCGATTAATAAAGCAGATAATCCTGAACAACGACAAATGATTTATGATTTCTATACTTTAGGCTTAGGTGATCCTATTCCAATATCTGGTTCACATGGGACCGGAATTGGTGATTTATTAGATAAGATAGTGGAATTGTTCCCATCAGATTCTAGTGATACAGATGATGATGATTCAATTAAATTCAGTTTTATTGGTCGTCCTAATGTAGGTAAATCTAGTTTAGTGAATTCAATATTGAAGGAAGAACGCGTCATTGTATCAAATATTGAAGGAACCACGCGTGAGGCAGTTGATACTAAGTTCAAAACAGCTGATGGTAAAGAATATACAATGATCGATACCGCAGGAATTCGTAAAAAAGGTAAAGTTTGGGAAAACACTGAAAAGTATAGTGTTATGCGTGCTTTATCTGCAATTGAACGTAGTGATATTGTTTGTATGGTATTAGATGCTGAAACTGGAATTATCGAACAAGATAAACGCGTCGCTGGATATGCTTATGAAGCTGGTAAAGGTATTATTATTATTGTTAACAAATGGGATGCCGTTGACAAAAGTAATAATAAATTCGACGAGTTTACTAAAGAAATTCGTAAAGAATTTCAATATTTACGTTTTGCGCCTATCTTATTTGTGAGTGCAAAAACAGGACAAAGATTAAATAAACTACCTGAACTAATTAATATGATTCACGAGAACCGCGCAAGACGTGTTCAATCTTCTGTATTGAATAACGTAGTAATGGATGCTGTTGCGATGAATCCAACACCAACGGATAAAGGTAGACGCTTAAAAATCTACTATATGACACAAGTTGCGATCAACCCACCAACTTTTGTTGTGTTTGTGAACGATATTGAGTTAATGCACTTCAGTTATGAACGCTTTTTAGAGAACCAGTTACGTGAAAGTTTCTATTTTGAAGGTACTCCGGTACATATAATTACACGTGCGCGTTCATAATGCTTAAATTTTAGTTTAGATTTATTCAAGAATAGTGTAAAACGTTGTATTATAAGCTTTTATGTGTTATTCTTATAAATGAAATATCCGTTAAAGAGATGTCGTATATTTCAAATATCTCAAATATGAGGATTTATATAAGGAGGAATACTAATGGCAAATAAAGCACAATTAGTAGAAAAAGTAGCAGAAAAAACTAACTTAACTAAGAAAGACGTAACAGCAGCGGTTGAAGCCTTATTCGAAACAATCGAAGAAACTTTAGCTTCTGGCGATAAAGTTCAAGTTATCGGATTCGGTACATTTGAAGTTCGTGATAGAGCTGCTCGTAAAGGTCGTAACCCACAAACTGGAGAAGAAATTCAAATTCCAGCAAGTAAAGTACCAGGATTCAAAGCTGGTAAAGCATTAAAAGAAGCTGTAAAATAATTTAAGCTTTTAACCCCTAGAGCCACAAGGCTTTAGGGGTTTTATTTTTGGGTTTAGGACGTTCTGCGGACCAATTGCGGACTAAATATTTTAATATTACATATTTTGTTTATTCCTTCCAATTTAAATATACGACACATAATATTCAATTATTCGCCGATTAATTTTGGCAACAATACATGTCGGTGGTATAATAAATAAGAATGAGTAAAGGAGGGTTTGATAATGACAATCCTAGATGAGATTTTAGAAGAATTAGGCAATGTAGATACCATTGAAGAACAACGGTTAGTTATTATTGATTATATAGAAAGAGCGAGTGAAGATAGTAGTTATATACCCGCACTTGAAAGCTTAGCTGATATACTATTTAAAACGGGATCAGTCGATCAAGGATTGACTGTATTAATTGAATTATTTGAATTAAAAAAATATAAAAAATATGCTAAGCAAATTGTGAACAAATTGTACCAATATGAAGCCTATGACAAGGCGTACTTTTATTGGTTAGATTTAGCGAAATCTGACAATGAAGATCCTGAACTCAAATTATTGGAAGCAAGATTACTTAAAAATTTAAATCGTCATACTGAAGCGATTGATATGTATCGCCAGATTATTAAAAGCTATCCGACACTAGGAGAAGCCTATGAAGATTTAGGAGATATTTACTTAGAACAGCGAAATATTAGGCAAGCAGAAAGTTATTATAGAGCGGTGTATGAGTATTTAGATGATTATGAAAATATCCGTGATGTTCGACTGAAATTAGTTGAAGTTGAGTCTTTAAAAGAAATTATTGATTTAGCAGCTGTTGAAAAACTCGAAAAAGACGAGCGAATTCCACTAGAAACAGAAGATGAGTTCTTTGTATTTGCTAATGTGTATAAGTCATTATTTCAATTCGATAAAGCAATTGATTACGCTAAAAAAGCACTACAAAAAGATTCAGATAATATAAATTATTCAATCCTTTTAATTGATTTATACAAAACAACTGGACAGAAATCTAATTTATATAAAGAATTAACATGGTCAGCCAAAACATTACCACCCTTAGATCCAATGATATTAAACATAGCAACAGTAGCCGATGATTTGGATCATTTAAATGATGACATCATTGAAAAGCTCATCGATTATACAAACTTAATTGATAATAGCGAAGATTTTTATTTGGCAATTAACATTATCGTAAATTATTACTTAGGTAAAAGTGATGCGGCACAAGCCTTACATTATTTACGAGTATTTGAAGGGCAACAAATTGATCATGAATATATGAGTTATCACTTTGCGATTGTTTATGAAGCTTTAGGTCTTAAAGATAAAGCAGAAGAAGATTATTTAAGTGCGCTTGATTATTTACTACCTCACGAGGAATTAGCTTTCCGTCTAGCTAACTTTTATTTTACGAATAAAGAAGTAGAGAAGGCATTAGAAGTCATCAATCAATATAATAATACGCTTTATGATATACCAAAATTGAAAGCTTTGAGTAAAGAAATACAGTCTAAGAATGACTTTTCTGATTTAGCTGAATATAAAGAATGGGAGTAAGAAAATGGAGAGAAATGAAAGGAAAAGACAATTTTTAAAATGGTTAATTTCAAATTACCAACATTCTAATCCATCTGTGAATTATTTATTGCAATTTCTATCAACAAATTCTGAGCTAATGAATAATATACTATTTTCTGAAGGGGCAAAGTACGCTCCGCGTGGAATTTACATTTCCTTTAATTCGAATACAAAACTGCCTTTTATTTATTATAAAGATCAGTTAAGTTATACTTTAAGCGACCAAGCCTTTCATGATATTCGCTTGAATCATCGTTTTTCAAAGCAAGATTTTTATGTTGAATTGGATATTCCCCACCTTTATCAACAGCTATACAGATTTGATGTTTTTGAAGATAATCCGTATATCCCAGGAAATCTACAATTTTTGGTGGACTTAGAAGACAGTCTATATCAAATTTCATTGGAAACGAAACTATCTTTATTAAATAAAGGTTTAAATACCGCATTAGAGAAATACGACTTTGATAAAGTGAGTTATTATTTAACACAAATTGAAAAATTGAAAGGTGAATAATATGTTTGTATCACTGACAGATCCATTATTTCAAGAAGCAATTCCTGTATTAGGACAAATTGAGTCTCATGGGCATGAGGCTTATTTTGTTGGGGGTTGTGTAAGAGATACATTATTAAATAAAAAAATTAACGACATTGATATTGCAAGCAGTGCAAGACCAGAAGAAGTTGAAGCCATGTTTCCAATTACATTTGATGTCGGGAAAGAACACGGTACGATTGTAGTCGTTGTTGATAAAGCACCTTATGAGATAACAACCTTTAGAACGGAAGGCGACTATACTGATTTTAGACGGCCAGATGAAGTAAATTTTGTTCGAAATTTAAGAGAAGACACATTAAGACGTGATTTTACAATTAATGCGATGGCATTTGACCGTCAAGGCGAATTATATGACTACCACGGTGGTTTGAAGGATTTAAATGACCATCTAATCAGATGTGTTGGTAATGCACAAGAGCGCTTCTTAGAAGATGCTTTAAGAATGATGAGAGCGATTCGATTCGCCTCTCAACTAGGTTTTGAGATAGAAGAAGAGTCATTTAAAGCGATTCAAACTTTAAAAGCAAATTTACAACATATTTCAATTGAACGAATCAGAATTGAATTTAGTAAATTTTTACTAGGGAATTCATTTGCAGATAAAGCTCAGTTACTCGTCAACACAGGCTTAGCCGATTATTTGCCTGGGTTTACGCAAGCGTTAGCAAAAATAGTCATGACTGAATTAAGTAAAGATTTTGAAAACATCTCCAATAATTTACGAGATGAGCGTTTAGTTTGGGCTAGAATGCTAAAGCACATGGGAATCATTCAGCCAGAAACAATCAGAAGTTTCTTAAAAGAATGGACACACAGTAATGCATTTATTAAAGATGTGATCCAAATGATTCAATTGTTTGACTACTTTAAAGAAGAACTAGTCACAAGTTGGGAAGTTTACAATTATGACTACTTGAATGTTCAACTTGTTGAAGACTTTTTATTTGAAACTCAATTTTTAGACCATAAATTTGTCGCTGATATCTACAACGCATTACCTATTAAAAGCAAAAAAGATATAGCCGTTAATGGAAAAGATGTTATGACAATCCTTAATCTTAAAAAAGGCGGTCCAGAAATTGGGGCATGGTTAGATAAGATAGAACGATTAATTATTGAAATGGAACTAGAAAATACTTATAGTATGATTGAAACTTATATAAAAAATAGAGGCAGTATAGATTAGGAGTGTTTGTATGCCTAGGTTAAAGAATAAAATTGCAATCGTTGATATTGAAACGACAGGTCCAAATATTGACGAGGGTGACCGAATCATCCAAATAGGAGCAATTATTATATCTGAAGGCAATATTGTTAATACATATTCGATGTTAATAAATCCTAATCGCGAGATTCCAGATCACATTGCTAAGTTAACAGGCATCAAAGAAGAAGATGTGGTGAATGCACCACAATTTAATAGTGTAGCAACTTTATGGCATGAGAGACTCAAAGATTGTGTCTTTATTGCTCATAATTTAGGCTTTGACTTACGTATACTTAAAGAAAGTTTTGAAAGATTTGATCTGGATTTTAATCCTGTCGCTTTAGATTCAGTAGTTCTTGCGAAAATTATCGTTCCAACTGCAATCGGGTTTAATTTAACTGATTTAAGTCGTCATTTTAATTTAGAATACAGTGAAGCTCATGATGCCTATTCAGATGCATTAATCACTGTTGATATTGTGAGTGAGTTAGCTAAAATTGCGAAAAAGATTCCGATTGAGACTCTTAGTCGAATGGAACCTTTCTTAAGGAACCTGAGATATAATGAAATAGAATTTTTTACTAATCCAGATAAGTTTATTTTAAACGAGATAGTTAGTGTCAAAAGGACAAAAGTAAATTTAGAAGGGGAAAACTTACCTAAACAGAACCTAACCCTTTCTGAATTTATAAATGAAAAATGGCAAACCCATCCTTTTGCTGTGTTAGAAGATACGCATCGTCCCATTCCATATGATGTGATATTTAATGAAACGATTTTAAAAGAGGGGCGTCATTTATTATCTTTTCCAACGTTAGATGAATCGAATTATTGGAATGACTTGATTGTAAATCACACATCATTAGAAAAGATAGCTTTATTAAAGTCACAAGGAAATTATTTACATGAAAAAGCTTTCGAAAATTATATTCTTCAATATAATTTTAAACGTAATAATCAACAGGAATTACTCGTAATAGCGGCATCTATACATTGGCAATCATTTTCAAAATTTGGCGATTTTAGCGAAATAAATAAAGAATTGTCTATTAAAAATTTATTAAGCAAACATCAGACAAAGGACTTATTAGTCAAGAATCATTCGAATTTTCATCAAGTAATTGAGTATGCTAAAAAAGCAAATATTATTATAACTTATGACGCTAATTTGCACAGTATGATGCTAAAAAACAGAGATCAAATAGAGTATTTATTCAGTCGAAAATTAATTATAGGTAATGTTAATTCTTTTATTGATTCTGCTCGCTTTATTCAACAAAGGAATATTGAATTGAGTGATTTAAATAATCAATTACTTAATTTATTCGATGATATACAACAAGTTTACAGTGATAATCAGTATATTGTTCATTTAAGCAAAGAGATTCAATCGATGAGAGACTTAAGTAATAATTTGATTTCGATAATCAGCAATATATTAAAAGAAGAATCATTTGATAATAAAATTCAACAAGAAAAAGTTCAAACTTTCGTGAATATTGAATCCGATGACGCGAATAAGATCATGGACTTTGCCAATAGGATTAGAGATAAATTAGCTAGTTTTTATAAGCAATTAGATGCTGAGTCTGAAAAGGTGAAGAAAATTAATCAACCAGTGCTACTTTTACATCGATTCATAAACCAACTAGAACAAATGAATTTGATGAATGACGAAAACAATTATATGACAATCAGTGCAACACGAGTCAATAATAAATTTTATAATATTTCTATTCAAGTGAAGCCTATTCTTATTAAGAAAGAAAGTCTTACTTGGCTACTTGAAATGCAAAGTGCATTATTAGTTAGTTCAGGAAACTATTATAATTCTAGAATGACTGGAGATTCCAATTGGATTCAATTGGATGCAGCCTTCGATTATTTAAAACTCCCAACATTGTTTAAAGAAAATAAACACATCATAAATCATCCTGTTGAATTTATTCAAGGTGAAGATAATGCCACACGAATTTCTGATTTATCTGACTTTATAAATAGTGATCGAAAGATGTTAGGTGACAAAATAATAATTATTATGCCGAATCAGTTTTTAGTTTCGGATTTGTTCCATAAGTTAATTCTTAATGATGAAATTTCTAAAGATTATCATATCTTAGCTGAGTCCATAACAGGTAGTTTAAATCGAATTAGAAGGCGGATTCATGAAACTGAAAAAGTTATTGTTATTCTTAGAGAAAGAAGTTTCACAGATCTTCTTTGGGGAGATAAGCAAACTGAAATTTCAGTTCTGTTATATAATTTACCTTTTCAATCTCCAGGTGAAACTAAAATTCAAGCGAAGTATCATTATCTAAAGAAAACAAAAGATCAAACTGAATTATTTGATGATATATTACTACCACAAATGATTCAAAGAATTAAAAACCTCATCAATTTTATTAGTAATAATTATGCGAATGAAAAACTTTATATTATGGATAAGCGTTTATATACAAAGTACTATACAAAAGAAATATTAGATCAATTAGAGTCAATGGTTGAAATTAATATATTGAACTAACGACATTAAGTGTTTATTCAATTTACGTCAAAAATATGTTATTATATAACGGTCATGAAATTAGAAAGTAATCTTGAAAGGAGGCCAAACGTTGAACCGTAAAGTAGTATCAGGATTAACAATTATATTGTTAATTGTACTTATTGCATTATTATTTATCTATTCCCAAAGTATGGGTTCGATGGTGCAAGCTCAAGAGGAAACTGTTGATTTAGTTTCTTTAGATCATACTGTCGAAGAAGTTAACGATTTCTATTGGGTAACTATTGATGAATCTTACTTCACACTAGATTTTACAGATGAAAATGGAAATCAAATATATGCAATTATTACGCAAGACGGAGGAGATATTCAGTATTATACTTCTCAAGATATCATATCTCATCAAGATGCCTTATCAATTACACTCAGTGAAAATGAACCAACGAAACTATTACGACCACGTCTTGGGATGATGGGCAAGCAACCCGTTTGGGAGATTTCATTTAAAGCTGATAATAATACACTATCGTATTATTATATTAATGCGTCAAATGGCGAATGGATTCAAACTATCGCTAATATTTAAGATTATAGGGGGAATATTGTGGATACAATTACAATGCGCCAAGCAGGCGACTATATAGATAAACAAGTAAAAATTCATGCGTGGGTTACAAACAAAAGAAGTAGTGGGAAAATTGCATTCCTACAATTACGCGATGGACACGAGTACTTCCAAGGTGTCGTGTTAAAAAACCAAGTAGGCGAAGAGACTTTTGAGTTAGTTAAACACTTAGGACAAGAAACTAGTGTCGAATTAACAGGTGTTATCCAAACAGATGACCGTTCAAGTTTAGGTTATGAACTGTTAGTTGAATCGATTAAAGTGATTGGTGAAAGTCATGAATACCCAATTACACCTAAAGATCATGGAACAGACTTCTTAATGGATCACCGTCATTTATGGTTACGTTCATCAAAACAACATGCTATAATGCAAATTCGTAATGAAATTATTCGAGCAACTTATGAATTCTATAATGATCGTGGTTTTATTAAAGTGGATCCTCCTATCTTAACAGGAAGCTCTCCTGAAGGTACAACTGAGTTATTCCATACTAAATACTTTGATGAAGATGCATTCTTATCACAGAGTGGTCAATTATACTTAGAAGCTGCAGCAATGGCTTTTGGTAAAGTATTCTCATTTGGACCAACGTTTAGAGCAGAAAAATCAAAAACACGTCGTCATTTAATTGAATTTTGGATGATGGAAGCTGAAATGGCAAACTACAATCATGAGGAAAGCTTAAAAGTACAAGAAGAGTATGTTGCTTTTATTGTACGTAATGTGATTGATCATTGTGGTTCAGCTTTATCTACTTTAGAACGTGATGTTGCTACGTTAGAAAAATATACGAAATTACCTTACCCACGTGTATCTTATACTGATGCCATTGCATTATTAACGGAGAATGGCTTCGATGATATTGAATGGGGAGACGACTTTGGTTCACCTCATGAAACATTTATCGCTAGTAAATACGATCGTCCAATCTTTATTGTTAATTATCCAAAAGCAATTAAACCATTCTACATGAAGATTAATCCAGAAGATCCTCGTACAGTCTTATGTGCCGACATGATTGCTCCAGAAGGATATGGTGAAATCATTGGTGGTTCAGAACGTGAGAATGATTACGAAATCATGAAAGAAAACATTACTAAATTTGGTTTAGATTTAGATGCTTACCAATGGTACCTAGATATATCACGTTATGGTAGCGTACCACATAGTGGGTTTGGAATGGGTCTTGAACGTGTAGTGGCTTGGTTATCTGGAATTGAGCATATAAGAGAAACAGCCCCATTCCCAAGATTATTAAACCGTTTATATCCATAAGACAAATTATTTATTGTGTAAAAGCCATTTTCAGATGGCTTTTATGCGTTTATAGGGAAAATTTTAATAGAAGGGAGTTAAAGATGATATGAGAAGCACGGCTTATGATTGGATTAAAGACGGTTTTACGTCGGTACCTAATATTCTTTTTGATCAATACCATCAGCTTGAATTAACCGGGGATCAAATGGTTTTATTATTATATATTTTTTCTCAAATCAATCGAGGAAGATTATCTGAAGATATGAACCGTATATCCATTAATCTTGGTTGGAGTAGTCATAAAGTGAGCGATACATTAAGTCAACTTATGAATAAAGATTTCCTAGAAATCGAATTGGTGCCGAATAATGAAGGCAAACAAACTGATCATTATACTTTGAGACCATTATTCGACAAGTTAGATGAGATAAACTTCCAACAAAGTGCTCAGAGCGCACAATATACGAAAAAGAACCATTCTACTCCCAAAAATGAAGGATTAAATATTGTAACATCATTTGAACAAGAATTTGGAAGACAGTTGACACAGATTGAGTTAGAAACCTTAAATGACTGGGTAAATATATCTAAATACGATGAAAAATTAGTTCAATTAGCTTTAAAACAAGCAGTTTTAAACCAAGCATTGAGTTTAAAATACATTGATCGTATTTTACTCAATTGGGAAAAGAAAAATATTCGAACGGCAGAAGAAGCTCAAAGGGACATTGAGCGATTTGAGAAGCGAAATAATCAGAATAATTCACAAATGGTGGATGATTCACAATATGAGCATATCGAAATACCACTTAATTACTGGGACAACAATTAATAGGAGAGACATATGACATTAAATTCAGAAGAAGTACTTGATATTATCCACCGTATGGATCGATTAATTCCAGATGCAAAATCTGAATTAGATTATGATGATCCCTTCCACATGCTAGTTGCTGTAATGTTAAGTGCACAATCAACAGATAAACAAGTGAATAAGATAGCACCTGCCTTATTTGAAGCTTTTCCAAATCCAGAATCAATGAGTCAAGTCACAGCTCAGGAAGTTGAACCCTACATTAAAACACTTGGACTTTACCGTAATAAAGCGAAGTATTTAGTAAGTGCTGCTAAAGATATTGTTGATAAATTTGATGGGAAGATCCCTGATAACCGTAAAGATTTGATGTCACTTTCTGGAGTAGGACGAAAAACTGCAAATGTTGTACTTTCAGTTGTTTTTGATACACCAGCGATTGCAGTAGATACTCATGTTGAAAGAGTATGCAAGAGATTAAACATCGTTCCTGAAGATGCTACACCCGTACAAGTAGAGAAGATATTAATGGAAAAATTACCTGAAAAATATTGGAGCCATGCACATCAGTTGTTAGTTCTATTCGGAAGATATTACTGTACTGCTAGAAGTAAGAAATGCTATGAATATTTAGAAGACGTATAAAAAAACAGCTTCGAAGTGAAATCACTTTGAAGCTGTTTTTTAACGTCTTGAGCGATTAACCCCTATGAAGATAATGGGTGTAATAATTGTTGCTAAAATCGCTTCTGGAATACCATTGGCCGTAACAATTCCCCATAAAATCGGCCATAATTGACTGACATTTGCGCCATCTATGGCGCCAATATATTCTGTAGGTTTGAAGATTCCAATAGCGCCAAGAACTAGAATCGTATTTAAGATGCTACCAATGAAGCCTGCAACAGCACCTTTAGTAGAATCAGAAAAACGATCAAGAATATATTTAATACATAAACCTAAAAGAAGTGGCATAAGAATTCGTGGTAAAACACTAACTAAAGGCGACGTGAAGATCATTCTTTCTACCGGATTACCAATAAGCCATGCACGAACAAGTGAGTTTAAACCAAAAACTAGGCCTAGAATCATACCATCTCTAGTACTGAGCCACAATGTACTTAATATTACCGTAATGGGAATAATAGTCATTGCAATTGGCCCAATGGTAATAAAGCCAAGGAAGGGTACCCAACTTTGAATGATGATTAATGCAATAAATAGACCTAGAATAACTAGTCTTCTTGCGTTATTATTAGTATAACTACTTTTCATTATTTAACTCCTTATAACTATTATGTGAATTATTATATCATATAGTTATAAAATTATACTAGATAAATTAAATGACTTTAGAATGGGGACGTCAAAATGTTTGAACAATGGCTTGCAATGGAACAGTTTTATTTTAATGATATGTGGATTTTTGTCACAATCAGTTGCGTATTAGGTATAATATTTTTTGCTTCAATTGCTTATATTAAAAAAAGAATCGTACAAGTTATCGCTTTAGTAACGATTATTTTCTGGTTTATAACAGGTGTGTTTGTCTACCGAGGGTACGAAGAACATCATGTAATGATTTCTTTGAATAGTTATATTAATGCTGCTAATCGCAAATATGAGAAGAAAATATTTTTTGACTTTCCTTATTCCTATTCGGAACTGTCACTTTATAAGCAAGGATATATGAAGAAATATTTTGAGGCACTCCCATTTTACGATGCAGAACAATTAACTGAAGAGGTTGAATACAAGGGGAGTGATGGTACATATTATTATATAGAAGCTAAAGGAAATATATACTATACTTCTCAACGTCTATTAAGTTTCTCTGATCAAGTCAATGAACCACATAGAGTAGGAGTTCAATATCATTTAAATGATCAACAGTTTGAAACTATTGGATTTATTAATCCATCCTCAATATTTTTAGAATCATATTTGGTTCCGGAAAGTTTAAGTGACCTTGAAGTAAGTGAAGAAGATAAAGATAAGGCTGTTTATCATTCCGACCAACAAATTGGTCGATGGTTGTCACCATAAACGCAAAAAAAGAGTGAATGAGATTTTTATTCTCATTCACTCTTTTTGTTACAATGGATTATTTTCTGATTCAGATTCTGTACTGAAAACACTTGAATTTTCTTCAGGTAATTCATTCCCATTTGGTCCAGATTCAGTCTCTGTTCCTTCTGGTGTAGATTCTTCTGATTCATCGTCGGAAGAAGTTGTCTCATCTTCACTTTCAGATTCATCCCCGGAAGAATCTTCCTGAGTTGTTAGCGTTAGTGTAATAACCATCACGTCAGAACTACTATTACCATCAACGATTCGTAATCTTAAGACATATTCTCCATCACTTTCTGCAGGAATTTGGAATGCAGTATTCGTTCCGGTGTAAACAACTTGTCCGTTTACAGATAATTCGAACTGTCCAGATTCAGTCAATGGCCCCCATTGAGCATTAATTACTTTATTCTCTTGATCATATTCTGCGTAAAATCCAGTTGGTGGATTAATATAACGACCATAAGCGAGTGATTGTTCTGTAGGTTCCTGACCTCTAATAAATAATTCGTTCGATTTAGCTTCTGCAGGAGTATATGGTCCCGGTAATAAAATTGGATCAGTATATTTTTCAATTTCTACTTCAACTATACTTTCTGGTTTCTCCCAATCTGTTACTGGTACATCAGTCATTAGATAAGTCATCATTTCACGATAGATATGCTGAGGAATGGCAGTTTCTTCAAGCGTTAAGTAATTACCAGGTTCATTTGGATTATCATAACCTACCCAAGAACTAATTGAATACTGAGGACTCATTCCGACATACCAACCATCAGGAGCAGCATATGTTCCTTGGTCTAAACCAAGAGCTGCTAACTGATCTTCTGTATAATTCGTTGTTCCAGTTTTACCAGCATGGTAAATACCTTCAATATCAGAACTACTAGCAAATACACCAGGCACACCTTTGAGAATGTCTGTTAGCATATAAGCAGTAGTATCTTTCATTGCTTGACGCGTTTCAGTTTCGAATATTTCTTCAGTACCAGCAGAAGTAATAACACGATTCACCGTATATGGCTTATTGTATTCACCATAATTTGCGATGGCAGCATAGGCTGCTGATAATTGAATAGGTGTAATACCTCCACCTAGGGCATTCGCTTCGACTAATTCACGTTTGTTGTCATTGAGGATATTGATATCCATCTTTTGTAAAAAGGCATAGGCATTATCTAATCCAACAGCTTGAAGTACTTTTAAAGCTGGAATGTTACGTGAGCCGGCTAAAGCTTCACGAAGTGTCATATTACCTTCATATTCAAAGTCATAGTTATAAAATTCTTGACCGCTTGAATAGGTATACGGCTCATCAACAACCAATGTACCTGTAGAGAAGTTTAAGTATTCTAGGGCTGGTCCATAGGCTGATAAAGGTTTCATAGTTGAACCAATTGAGCGATTCAATGTATTTGCACGGTTTAAGCCCATCGCAACTTCTTGTTTACGACCACCGATCAGGGCCACTAATTGACCATTATCCACATCTACAATAGAAGCAGCCGTTTGCATTTGATCATCAGGGAAGACAACCGCTTCATTATTATTCACTGTATCGTAAAGTTTTTCTTGAGCTTGATAGTCCATATTCGTATAGACTTCAACGCCATCAGTATAGATATTGATGTTCATCTTATCTTGCACTTCTTGTGCGACAACATCTAAGTAAGCATCAATGACTAAATCAACTTTATTTGTTGAGCTGTTAGATAAGGGAACTAACATTGATTCAATCGCCGTATTAACAGCTTCATCATATTGTTGTTGGGAAATCATTTCTCGATCTAACATAACTGCTAATACTAAATCTCGACGTTCTTTAGCTTCAGCAGGATTTGTATAAGGATCATAATTAGAAGGTGCTTGAGGAAGACCAGCCAAAAGGGCAGCTTCAGCTAAATTAATTTCTTGAATATCTTTTCCGAAGAATTCTTTAGCAGCTGTTTTGGCACCATAGACATTATTTGAATAGAATAGTTTATTTAAATATAAAGTTAATATCTCCTCTTTATTATATTCTTGTTCAATCTGCATTGCGAGCCAAGCTTCTTGAGATTTACGTTCTAATGTTTGGTCTTGGAAATCAGTTGAGAATACAGATAGTTTTACTAATTGTTGAGTAATAGTACTACCACCTTGAACAATTCCTCCAGCTCGAAGGTTTGCAATTAGTGAACCAACAATTCTTATCGGGTCAACGCCATTATGATTATAAAAACGAGTATCTTCAATAGCGATAACCGCATCTTCTAATACTTGTGGGATTTCCGATGCTTCCATGACATCTTTATTTAGACCTCCAAGTTCTTTAACTAAGTCACCAGACTTATCATAAATCTTACTCGAAACTTGACCTTGCAAATCACTGAAGCTAATTTCAGGAGAATTCATTGCGTAATAGCCGAAAACCCCCGCTCCTCCAATGACAGCAATGAAAAATAGCATAATGAGTAAAATGAAAATTCGTTTGACGATTTTTTTCGGTTTTCGATTGCGTTTATTTTTGTTTCCTTTATTATTTTTTTTATTTCTATATTTTTTGCGTTCTACACGACTTCCAGTTGCCATTTACGACATCCTTTCTACAAAGTAACTTTAATTATTTTCTAACAAGTATTCATCAAGAGCCTTTAAGTAATCAATCATCGGAAAAATACCAGTAGGGCATTCATACCCATTCTCCTTGATAAAATCATAAGTTAGACTTTGTTTGTCATTATTATTTATATATTGATGTATGTATTGATAAGGTAGTAAATAAATTTCATCTAATTCACTAAAAGATACAATTAAAAAGGCGATACCGCCTTGATCTAAACAAGAAAGCATGTGTTCTCGTTGATGTTCTGGTAAATTAGATAAAGGAAAGCTTGTTTTGTTTTTAGTTTCCTTCGCTTCAAAATCAATGTACTTGCCTTGATATACGCCATTATAATCCGTCGTTGAAGCATGACGGTAATATGCTTCTGTGATCCGAGCAGCACTTCGTCTTGGATAATCCACTCGAACAACTTGAATCGGAGTGGGTTTTTTATGAATGACTGCTAAGTTATGAGTCAGGTAATACTCATTACTTTTATTCAAGCGTTCTTCTAGAGACATACCTCGACTTCCATAGTTTATTCTCTTGTTTCGTTTTAATTTGATTTGTTTTTTAGGACCATGTCCCATTGGATATTTCACCATGATGTCACTCCTTATCACTATTTTTCATTATAACTAATAATTAAACTGTTAGATAGGTAAAATAGAGATAAAACATAAAATTAATCCAATTGACAAAAATAATAAACAATTATTCAAACATAGATAGTATATTATCATAAGTTACATGTTGAAACATGAATAATATGTGATATTATATGGAAAAAAGATTTGCATAGGCTATATCTGTACGAATTATTGAGTAAAACAGTTTACAAAAGGGCAATTTTCGGTTAGAATACAAAGGTATGTAAAACAAGAAGTGTTGGAGGGTTAACTTAATGACTACAAATTTTGAAAAAACAACAGGCAATGAAGGTACATTAACTTTTGAAATTCCTCAAGAGGAAGTAAAAAAAGGATTAGACCAAGCCTTTAAAAAAGTACAAAAAACTGTATCAGTTCCAGGTTTCCGTAAAGGGAAAGTTCCACGTCAGATTTTTAAAAACGTATATGGTGAAGAAGCATTATATGATGAAGCTTTAAACGCTGTATTACCAGATGCATATGAAGCTGCAGTTAAAGAAGCAGGTTTAGATGTGGTTGGACAACCAAAACTTGATATCGAAACAATCGGTAAAAAAGAACCTTGGGTAATGAAAGCAGAGGTTACATTAAAACCAGATGTTCAACTTGGTGAATATAAAGGATTATCAGTAGAAAAACAAGATACTGAAGTAACTGATGAAGATGTTCAAAACGCAATCAAATCTCGCCAAGAGAAATTAGCTGAATTAGTTGTTAAAGATTCAGAAGCGGTTGAAGGAGATACTGTAGTTATCGATTACGAAGGTTTCGTAGATACTGAAGCATTCGATGGTGGTAAAGCAGAAAATCATTCATTAGAATTAGGATCAAATTCATTTATTCCTGGTTTCGAAGAGCAATTAGTTGGAACTAAAGCTGGCGATAACTTAGATGTTAATGTTACTTTCCCAGAAGAATACCAAGCTGAAGAATTAGCTGGTAAAGAAGCTGTGTTCAAAGTAACAGTACACGAAGTTAAAGCTACTGAATTACCTGAATTAGATGATGAATTCGCTAAAGACGTTGATGACGAAGTTGAAACTTTAGCAGAATTAGAGAACAAAATTCGTGTTCAATTAGAAGAAGAAAAACAACAAGCAGCTAAAGACATCTTTGAAGACTTAGCTTTACGCCAAGCTGTTGACAATGCAGAAGTTGAAGGTGGCGTTCCATGGGCAATGGTTCATGAAGAAATTCACCGTCAAATGGATTACTTCTTAAATAACTTAAGCCGTCAAGGTATTCAACCTGAAATGTACTACCAAATTACTGGTACAACATCTCAAGACTTACATGATCAATTCGAAGAAGAAGCTGAATTACGTACTAAGACAAACTTAGTATTAGAAGCTATCGTTAAAGCTGAAAACCTTGAAGTAAGCGACGAAGAAAAAGAAGGAGAAGTAGAATCTCTTGCTGAACAATATGGTATGGAAGTTGACCAAGTTCGTGGATTTGTATCTGACGACATGTTAGATTCAGATATCAAGATGAAAAAAGCAATGAGCATCATTGTTGACTCTGCAGAAGAAAAGTAAGATAATAAGGATTAAAGATTAATATTATAGAGGGATTGCAAGAGTCACTAGTGTTTAATTTGGGGCTTCTTTGCATCCCTCTCTTTTGATGTTATTTATATTTTTAAAGAAAATTAAGGAGGATAATAAATGGCAAAAAAAACATCGGATATGACTAATTTCTATTGTTCATTTTGTGGAAAATCACAAGATGAGGTTAATAAAATTGTTGCAGGACCAGATGTATATATTTGTGATGAGTGTGTCGAATTATGTAAAAACATTATCGATGAAGAACTGAAAAGTGAAAGAACTCATGAACCTGTAAAAATGCTAATTCCTAGCGAAATTAAAGACGTTTTAGATGATTATGTTATCGGACAAGATGCAGCTAAAAAATCACTTTCTGTTGCTGTTTATAATCATTATAAAAGAGTGAACCAGAATATGATGGTTGATGATGAAGTGGAGTTACAAAAAAGTAACATCGCTTTAATTGGGCCGACAGGATCAGGTAAGACTTTCTTAGCACAAACAATGGCAAAAACATTAAATGTTCCATTTGCGATTGCTGATGCAACCACACTAACTGAAGCAGGTTATGTAGGGGAAGATGTTGAGAACGTTCTATTAAAATTAGTTCAAGCCGCAGATTATGATATTGAACGTGCAGAAAAAGGTATTATCTACATTGATGAAATTGATAAAATATCTAGAAAAAGTGAAAATGTTTCAATTACACGGGATGTCAGTGGTGAAGGTGTCCAACAAGCCTTATTAAAAATATTAGAAGGTACAGAAGCAAATATACCTCCTAAAGGTGGACGCAAACATCCAAATCAAGAATTCTTAAAATTAGATACTAAGAACATCTTATTCATCGTTGGGGGTGCCTTTGATGGGATCGAAACGATTGTAAAAGAAAGATTAGGCAGTAAAGTCATTGGTTTTGGTAAAACAACTGGAAAAATTGATGAAACGAAAAGTTTAATGCAACAAGTAACTTCTGAAGATTTACTTAAGTTCGGATTAATCCCAGAATTCATTGGACGTATCCCTATCACAGCAGCTTTAGAGAAGTTAACAGAAGAAGATTTAATTTCAATTCTAACAAAACCAAAAAATGCACTTGTTAAACAATATAAAAAACAATTATCAATGGATAATGTAGTACTTGAATTTGAAGAAGAGGCATTAAAAGCAATTGCTCAACAAGCGCTTGAACGCGGAACTGGTGCACGTGGTTTAAGATCAATCATCGAGAATGTGATGTTAGAAATTATGTACGAAGTGCCGAGTCGTGAAGATATCGCTAAGATAATTATTACGAAGGAAAATGTCGAAGGTGCGCATAAACCTGAATATTATAGTAATGACAATCGAAAAATTTCATAAAAGCGAGGCAGCATAATATGAAAGTACAAAATCCAAAACTCGAAATAACTGCAGTAAAGCTTGAACAGTATCCATCTATGGATAAACCAGAAATCGCTTTAGCAGGAAGATCCAATGTAGGTAAATCTTCATTTATTAATACATTAATTGAGAGAAAAGGCTTAGCTAGAACATCTGGGCAACCAGGGAAAACTCAAACGTTAAATTTCTATAATATGGATGATAAGTTCAGATTTGTAGATGTTCCTGGTTACGGGTATGCGAAAGTATCCAAAACTGATCGTGCTAGTTGGGCTAAAATGATAACTGAATACTTAACAAACCGAGACAACTTAGTAACTCTCTTGTTATTAATGGACTTTCGTCATGAACCGACAGAATTAGACATTCAAATGAAAGAATTTGCTGATGAATTAGACATTCCATATGCGATTGTTTTAACAAAAGTTGATAAAATTAAAAGAAGCCAACGAAATAAACATATTTCGATGTACACTAAAAAGTTAGAATTACCAACGAGTGATGCATTGTTTTTATTCTCTTCTGAAACAGCCGAAGGGAAAGAAGATATTTGGGAAGTAATTGAAAGTCAAATCAACTAACAAGAGAACAGGAGAATACAATGTTTAAACAACTTAAAGGTCAGTTTAATAAAGCAGAGTGGAGTTGGATGTTTCAAGATTGGGCAAACTCAGCCTATTCCTTAATGATAACAACAGCTATATTCCCAATTTTTTATAAGTCTGTTGCGGATGCAGGAGGTATAAGTGGGGCAGACTCAACAGCTTACCTTGGATATACCAATGCGATTGCAACAGTTCTAACAGCTGTTTTAGCCCCTTTTCTTGGGACGAGTGCTGATTATAAAGGGTATCGAAAACCTTTATTCACTATTTCAACACTCTTAGGTATAATTGCTGTATTTTCAATGATGTTTATTGGAAATGGTAACTGGTTTTTATTATTAGTTGTTTATACGATTTCTTCAATTGGTTTTCACGTAGCTAATATATTCTATGATAGTTCGATTATGGATGTAACAACACCGGAACGACTAGATCAAGTCAGTTCAACTGGCTTTGGTTTAGGTTATATCGGTAGCGTATTTCCCTTTTTAATATTTATGGTGTTCCAATTAACAGGGATATTTCCTGCGAATGTCACTGTTAATATTGGATTCTTCCTTACAGCTGCATGGTGGTTTATCTTTACAATTCCATATTGGAAGAATGTAAATCAAGTGAATTACTTAGAAAAAACTGAAGGTATTATTCAAACGACGGTGAAATCATTAACTGCTACTGTAAAAGAATTAAAGAAATATCCACATATCTATTTGTTTTTACTTGGTTATTTCTTTTATATAGATGGTGTCGGAACAATCATTGCGATGGCCACTTCAGTAGGTACAGATTTAGGCTTATCAGCAAATGAACTTATCATCATGTTGCTAGTCGTTCAAATCGTAGCATTCCCATGTTCTATTATGTACGGGTATTTAGCTAGACGTTTTGGCACTAGAACAATGTTATTTGTTGGTATTGCTACTTATATAGTTATTTGTATTTTCGGATTAAGTTTAGATTCATTTACCGATTTTATGATTTTAGCTGTGCTAGTCGGAACGGCTCAAGGTGGAATTCAAGGTTTGAGTCGCTCTTACTTTGGTCAGATTATTCCTAGAGAGAAAAGTAATCAGTTTTATGGTTTCTATAATATTTTCGGGAAGTTCTCTTCCGTATTAGGAACGACTATTTTAGGAGTTGTAGCGCAGATAACAGGCGATTCTTTAAAAGGATTGTTTGCTCTAATTGTGCAATTTATTATCGGTGCGATTCTGTTATACATGGCAAAACCAAGCAAAAGTTACACTAATTAACTCGAAATAATAGAGGTGATTTCAATTGAGTTATATTCCAGAGGAAGTTATCAACGAGGTTAAAAGTAATGTTGATATCGTCGAACTTATTGGACAATATGTTCAATTGAATAAGCGTGGGACAAACTACATGGCCTCATGTCCTTTTCATGAGGATAACAATCCTTCTTTTTCAGTTTCACAGCCGAAGCAAATTTATAAGTGTTTTAGTTGTGGGAGAGGGGGGAATATCTTTGGTTTTCTACAAGAAATTGAAGGTATTTCTTTTACTGAATCTGTAGCAAAAGCAGCTGAGTTTGCGAATATTACGGTTGATGAAAAATATATTCAAGCTCAACCTTCAAAGCAGCAAGAATTTAGTTATTTATATGATATACACGAAAAAGCAAATGATTTTTACCACTACTACTTAATGAGCACAAATAATGGTGCAGAAGCTTTTGATTATTTAATTCAAAGACAGCTAACAAAAGAAGTGTTAGAAGTGTTTCAATTTGGCTTAGCGCCAAATAACTCACAATTATTAGTCCAATATTTACAAAAGGCAGGTTTTACATCCGAACAGCTAGTAGATTCAGGTATTTTTTATATGGCTGACTCTGGTGAATTAATTGATCGTTTTCGTAATCGAATTATGATTCCTCTTCGTAATAGTAGAGGAGATGTTGTAGCGTTTTCTGGACGTGTGTTTCAAGAGAATAGTGAAAAGTCGGCCAAGTATTTAAACTCACCTGAGACAAATATCTTTAAAAAAGGTAAGTTAATTTATAATTTAGACAACGCTAGATTACCCATTCGCAATCAGAATAAAGTGTTAATTGCAGAAGGTTACATGGACGTCATTAGTTTATATCAAGCAGGATATGAGAATGTGGTTGCTTCGATGGGGACAAGTTTGTCGGAGGATCACTTAAAACAATTAAGTAAAATGACGAACACTTTAATTTTTGCCTTTGATGGCGATGATGCTGGACAAAAAGCAACGAGTCGAGCTTTTCAGACAGCTCAAGGTATAACGAATGCAGAAATCAAAGCAATTCAGATACCTAATAAACTTGATCCTGATGAATGGATTAAGGAACACGGGAAAGATAGTTTCCAACAATTAATTAATCAAAGCATTTCACAATTTGAGTTTAATCGAGATTTTTTTAAGAAAGATTACAATTTAAACGATGAATATGAACTTGCACAATATATTGAAAAAGTTATCGAATTAATTAGCCAAATCAAATCACCTATTGAACAACAATTAAGAATTAATGATTTAGTGAATGAGTATCATCTTTCGGAGGCAATCATTACCGAACAGGTCAATCGTGCTCGTGATATTCGACCGAATAATTACAAGCAACCCACTGAGCAATATAATAGTGTGGAACCACCTCAAGCTAGTTTTTCAAATGAACAATTTATAACACAAGAATCTGCTTTGCAAATTAAATCAAAACGAGCATTTAATAGTGAAAAGCAAATTATATTCTATTTGATTTATTTCGAAGAGGCATGGGATTATATGGAAGAATTAAGTAATCCTCCAGTATTTTTTCATGATTTTACAAGTAAAGCATTTTTTGAGCTAGATCGATATTATTACGAAGGAAATCATTTGCCACTCACTGGTATCATTGATAGAATAAACGATACCCAAGTAAGTCATTTTTTAACTTCGTTAATGTGGGAACAAGAATTATTCGATTTTACTCGACAACTGTTAGATGATTGCTTCAAAGTTTTACAGCAAGAATTTATTCAACAAGAGATCAATGAATTAAGAAAGAAAGTTGTTCAATATCAAAAACAACAAGATTATTCAGAAATGAATCATACTTTAACAAGAATCATGAATTTAACGCGTCAGATTAAAGAAATTTAGGGGGCTTACTTATATGACTGAAAAAGATCAAGTTCAAGAAGAACAGCAACAACAGCAAGATGGAAAAACAATCGAGCAAAAAGATCCTCAACAAGAGCATGTAAAAGAAGAAAGAAGTAACGAGTTATCACTTACGTTAGAACAAGCAACGAAACAATTAATTGCTGAAAAGAGAACGTTAGGTCAAATTCATTATGATGAATTAACAAAATCAATTGCTAGTCCATACGAATTGGATGCAAATGCTATTGATAAATTAATTCAACAAGTTGAAGATAGTGGTATTGCGGTCGTTGGTGACGATGGTGGACCAACTAAACAACAAATGGTACGAGCAGAAGAAGGGGACAAGTCAACAACAGCGTCTTCAGCAGCTGTATCTAAAATCAAAGTAAGCGATCCAGTTCGTATGTACTTAAAAGAAATTGGACGCGTTGATTTACTTACAGCAGATGAAGAAGTTTCCATTGCAAAACGAATTGAAGATGGCGATGACTTAGCTAAACAAGAATTAGCAGAAGCAAACTTACGTTTAGTTGTATCGATTGCAAAGCGTTATGTTGGGCGTGGTATGTCTTTCTTAGATTTAATTCAAGAAGGTAATATGGGATTAATGAAAGCTGTTGATAAATTTGACTACCATAAAGGATTTAAATTCTCTACCTATGCTACGTGGTGGATTCGTCAAGCAATCACAAGAGCGATTGCTGACCAAGCAAGAACAATTCGTATTCCTGTACATATGGTAGAAACTATTAATAAATTAGTACGTGTACAAAGAACATTATTACAAGATTTAGGTAGAGAACCGACTCCAGAAGAAATTGGTGCCGAAATGGATTTACCGACTGAAAAAGTCCGTGAAATTCTCAAGATTGCTCAAGAACCTGTTTCCCTTGAGACACCGATTGGTGAAGAAGATGACTCTCATTTAGGTGATTTCATTGAAGATGAAGGGGCTATGAGTCCAGAAGCATTTACTTCAAGTTCTTTATTAAGAGAACAATTGGAAGATGTCCTAGATACATTAACCGATCGTGAAGAGAATGTATTACGTCTTCGTTTTGGTTTAGATGACGGGAATATTCGCACTTTAGAACAAGTAGGTAAAGTTTTTGGCGTGACACGTGAACGTATTCGGCAAATTGAAGCAAAAGCATTGCGTAAATTACGCCACCCAAGCCGTTCTAAGCAATTAAAAGATTTCTTAGAGTAGAATACATAATTTAAGATAAAGAGGCTGTATCGTTGGATATAGCCTCTTTTTACTATGTTTTATACTGTTTATTGTTCTAAAATCAAATCAATGATATTTTCGGCTGTAATCTTACCAAAATACTCATTAAGTTCAATTGGTGTAAGAGCTTCTAATAATTCTTTACGTTCAACACGTGTTCCGATTAAAGTATTTTCGATATCTTTTATATCAGCTTTTCCAAAAAAGTCCCCATAAATACGGATTTTTTGAATTCTCCCTTTATCTACACTAAGCGTTAATGATACCGTTCCGCCTTCAAATCGGCCATCAGCATTATAATCGTAACGGGGCGATTTACCATAATTCCAATCCCAATTAGCGAATTTTTCTTCAGCAATCTTATCAATGGCAGCCCATTCTTCCTCAGATAGTCGGTAATACTTAATGTCGTCGGGATGATTAACACCACACAAATGCATTAACATAGTTTTTTCGAAATCTTCCACTGTGATATCTTGATATTCCTTGGCTAGATGTGAACGAATTGGTGTAACACGACGTCGCACTGACTTAATCCCTTTAGATTCTATTTTTTTGCGATTTGGCCGCAATGCATTTTCAACAGCATCAAAATCTATATCTAGTAGAAGAGAGTAGCCCGCATATAATCGACCTTTTTGAATAGTGACAGCTGCACCGGAAACCTTTTGACCATCAATTTCAAGGTCATTTCGACCTTTACGGCCGACATTTTTAGCGCCTAACTGTTTTAATCCATCTATTGTTGGTTGATAAATACGATCGAAATTTTCATCAAAATTTGTAGAAGGATCGTCTATTATAAAAACAAAATTCGCATGGTTTCTATCCATATAGATGGCACCACCACCTGTTTCTCGTCTAACAATATCAATATTGTTTCTTGATATATATTCTTGGTTTACTTCTTCAACGGTATTTTGGTACTTTCCAATTTGGACGGAAGCACTTGGTCGGTATGGGAAAACTAAGGATTCATCCAACTTAATGTTTTCTAAAGCATAAATATGCATAGCTAATTGAGTAGCATGATCTAACACCTCAACACCGTTTCGAATATGTTCAATTACGTACATGATACGACCCCTTCATAAGTTTAATAAGGTCATTATATCATAGTGCATATTATATGCTATAACAGACAAAATCATGATGTAGACTACTTTAAAGGTAATCACTATTAGAAAGATAATAATTATGATACCGTAATAATAATAAATTATAACAGTTATTTGAGAGGAGAAAATCATTGGTTAAATTAAGTGTATTAGATTATGCTCAAATTGATGAACTAAAAGATGCACAAACTGCGGTAAAAGAATCCACTGACTTAGCGAAAGTTGCAGAAAAATTAGGTTTTCATCGTTATTGGGTGGCTGAACATCATAATGTTCCAGCTTTTGCAAGTAGTTCCCCTGAAATGTTAATGATGCATATTGCTGATTCGACAAAGAGAATCCGAATTGGATCAGGAGGCGTGATGATACCTCATTACAGCCCATATAAAGTGGCGGAAAACTTTAGAATGTTAGAAGCATTTCATCCAAACCGTATTGATTTAGGTATCGGTAATTCTTTAGGAACTAATTTAGTTAACAAAGCATTAAATGAAACGAAAGAGCGAAAATTACCTTATAATCAAAGTATTCAAGATTTATATAAATACGTGACAGATACAAATGACATTGATCATCGTTTAAATGATATTACGGCCAATCCTAAAGTCGATACAGTGCCCCAGATGTTCCAGTTAACAACTAGTACTAGAGGTGCAAAAAACGCTGCTAAAAATGGACTTGGATTGACTTTTGGTTTATTTCCAAATGCAAGCAGTGATAAATTGAATGTTGGGAAAGAAGCGGCTGAAATATATAGAAGTGAATTTAAAGCATCAAAAGCAGTAGAGCAACCAATCGTCATGTTCTCGCCATTTGTCGTTGTAGCTGATACAGATGCAGAAGCAAAAGAACTTCAAAAAGCGTTAGATGTTTGGTTACTAGGTAAAAACCACTTTGATGAATTTAAGCAATTTCCATCAGTTGAAACGGCAAAGAATTATCAATTTACTCAAGAGGATTTAAAGAATGTACAAGCTAATCGTACAAGAATGGTTGTCGGAGATATTGATTCAGTTAAGGAACAATTGGATCATTTAGTAAATCAATTTCAAGCGGATGAAGTATTAATCATTCCATTATTGCCAAAAATCGAAAATCGAATCAAAGCTTTAGAGTTATTAGCAGATCGTTTTTCAATAAAATAAAATTAAAAATAAATAAGTAATTAAAAATTTCCATATTAAATATATGGAAATTTTTTTATTTTTTTTTAAAAAAAGAAGCTTACATATTATTGTAATAAATCATAAAATTATTAGGAAATATAACAATTCAGAAAAATAAGAGCAAGTATAAATTTTTTACTATGATTTAAATAAAGAATGAAATAGCTTTCGAATCAGTATTTAACGCAATTAAATAAAGAATTTTGAAACTTTTTATTATTGCAAGCCATGTTACATAATATGACATGACACGTATATTAAAACAGAAGAAAAACAGTTGAAAACTTGTGATAAATTAAAAATAACATTAAATAAAAGTAAAAATAATACTAGTTTTAATAAATCTTTTATGATAATCTTCTAATTAAGCTTTAATAGCTTTGAGAAAGGATGTGAAAAAATGATACATATGAAAGACGTCAATAAGTATTTCGGAGATAATCACGTACTAAAAAATATCAATCTGGATATTGAAGAGGGTGAGAAAGTAGTAATTATTGGGCCTTCTGGATCTGGAAAGAGTACATTAATACGTTGTATGAATCGTTTAGAAGAGGTCACTGATGGCGTCGCTGAAGTTTACAATGTTAATTTAACAAAGAAAAACGCACCGATTCAGAAAGTGCGACAAAAAGTTGCGATGGTGTTCCAAAACTTTAATTTATATTCTCATAAAACAATATTAGAGAATATAACTTTAGCACCCATCAAAGTTCAAAAGGTGGATAAAAAGCAGGCGGAAGAATCCGGAATGAAGTATTTAAGACGGGTTGGCCTAGAAGATAAAGCCCATGCTTATCCTGCTCAACTTTCTGGAGGTCAACAACAACGTGTCGCGATAGCGAGAGCATTAAATATGCATCCAGAGGTTATCTTATTTGACGAACCAACTTCAGCATTAGACCCAGAAATGATTCAAGAAGTGTTAGACGTAATGATCGATTTGTCACATTTAAATATTACTATGGTGGTTGTGACACATGAGATGGGCTTTGCCAGATCAGTTGCTGATCGTATTATTTTTATGGATAAAGGTTCAATAGTTGAAACGGGTACACCCGATGAATTCTTTTCTCAAACACAAAATCACCGTGCAAAAGAATTTTTAAGTAAAATTATTAAACATGCTTAATCAAAAAGGAGAATAAACAATGAAAAACTGGAAAAATAAATTAGTTGCATTATCACTTTTAGGAACAACCTTACTTGGAGGATTCGCTCCTAATACAGCTTTTGCTCAAGAAGAACTGCCAGCTCAAGTTCAAGCAATTAAAGATGCCGGTGTGTTTAGAGTAGGAATTAAAGAAGATGTACCTCATTTCGGCTTCTTAAACCCTGATACTACAGAACATGAAGGATTTGAAATTGATTTAGCAAAACTTATCGCAGAAGAGATTACAGGCAGTGCAGATAATATTGAATTTACTGGTGTAACACCTAAAACACGTGGACCTTTATTAGATAACGGTGAAGTAGACGCAGTGATTGCGACATTTACAATTACACCGGAACGTAAGGAAACTTATAACTTCACTGAACCATATTTTGTTGATGAAGTTGGCTTTTTAGTTCGTACTGAGGATGGCATTACTGATTTTGCTGGTTTAGAAGGAAAAACAATTGGTGTTCCTCAAAGTGCAACAACGAAAGATTTAGTTCAAGCGGAAGCTGATGCTCAAGGTGTCACAGTTAAATTTAGTGAATTAGCTACTTATCCAGAATTAAAAACAGCCCTAACTTCTAAACGGATTGACGCTATGTCCGTTGATAAATCAATTTTAGCTGGATATGTTGATGATAATAACCAAATTTTAGATATTGGTTTTTCTCCACAAGAATATGGAATCGCAACGAAATTAAGTAATGATGAATTACACAATTATTTAAATGATTTACTTAACGGTTGGTTAGAAGACGGTACGTTAGCTGAATTACTTGAAACGAATGGCGTTGAAGCAACTAGTTCTGAAAGCGAATAATATATTTTAAAATCATAACCTAAAGTGTGTGACGTATTTTAATGCATATGTCACACATCTTTACGGTTAATAAGAGGAGGGAAAGCATGTCAGTGTTATCAGGTATCTCGTGGTTACAAGAAGGACCCTTTGCGTTGTATCGTTGGGGTGATCTATTTGAAGACATTCCCCTTTTCATGGAAGCCTTTATTTATACTATTGGGATTTCGATTTGTGCTTTAATATTCGCATTTCTATTAGGAACGATTTTAGGAATTAGTTCTTCATCAAGAAGTAAAGTACTTTCAATATTCACACGTATTTATGTAGAATTATTTCAAAATACACCTTTATTAATTCAAATATTCTTTGTTTATTATGGCTTGCCAATGGTAGGGATTGTTTTAGACACGTATATTATTGGTATTATTTGTGTAGGTCTTTATCATGCAGCATATATTGCGGAAGTTATAAGATCAGGTATTGGTTCGGTGGCAAAAGGACAAATGGAAGCAGCACTATCCCAAGGTTTTTCTTTTTGGGAAAGTATGTGGTTAATAGTTTTACCACAGGCTTTCAGGATTATGTTACCAGCGCTAACAAATCAAGTTGTAAACTTAATCAAAAACACTTCTGCTATTGCCATTATTTCTGGAGCAGATATTATGTTTACTGCCAATAGTTGGTCGTCGATGAATTTACATTACGTACCAGCCTTTGCATTTGCTGCCTTTTTATACTTCCTACTATGTTTCCCACTTACGCAATTATCTATTCGTTTAGAAGAGAAGAATAAGAAAGCTTACACTAGGTAGAGGAGGATCAGAATGAGTTTCATGGAACAAATGCAAGAATTATTTACAGTGAACAATATGGTTTTCCTTTTGGAGGGTTTATATCTTACGCTTTATATTTCTGTTATCGCTATATTTTTAAGTTCAATATTTGGAACGATACTCGCCATAATGCGTAATCAGGAAAGAGGATTATTAAAATGGATCGCAACGATCTATATTGAAATTGTTCGTAATGTACCGAATATCTTATGGATATTTGTAATATTTTTAATTTTCCGATTAAAATCTGTAGATGCAGGTATTGCAAGTTTTACTATCTTTACGACAGCTGCCTTAGCTGAGATTATTCGAGGTGGATTAAATAGTGTCGCTAAAGGTGAGATTGAAGCAGCTGAATCACAAGGATTAGCAAGTTCGCAAATCATGTGGCATATTATACTTCCACAAGCGATTAGAAATATGTTACCCGCGATTATGTCACAATTCGTAACAGTGATAAAAGATACGAGTTTCCTATGGTCCGTACTCGCCTTACAAGAAATATTAGGTAAAGCGAATATACTGATGGGAAGATATACCGCAACTTCGCAAGTGTTTGTATTATATGGGTTGTTAGCTTTAATTTACTTTGTAGTAAATTTCACGATTTCACAAATTGCACAAAAAATAGCAAAGAATACTAGTAACAGATAAAACTAAGAGAATTACATATAATCAGAAGCGATTAGTCTCAGATACTAATCGCTTTTTTGATCTAAAAATTTTATGAATAAATAGGTTCTTGAATTTTTGGTGTTGGTGAGAGAAATCTCACTGACACCTTTTTTTGTATGTACACAAAAGCCAGTGAATTCCTATATAATAAAGTTACCATACATTACTAAAAGGAGAATTCACTTGGCT